>NC_014537.1:2100000-2374137 GCF_000148385.1 Vulcanisaeta distributa DSM 14429
ACTTCAATGCACACTAAATTGCTTGTTCTTCTGACTCTTGGTGAGTTCTTTGAGCTTTATGATTGGTTCGTTGGCGGCTTTGTCGCGGTTCCCTTGGCTTCTTACTTCCACGTACCCCTTGCCACATCAATTTACTATACTGTCGCCATATTCTTCCTAGGCGCCTTCGTTGGGTGTGTATTGTTCACGTATATTGGCGATTCCATGGGTAGGAGGACTGCCCTGATAGTCAACATGGCTATAGCGGGGATTGGTTTCTTAATAACACCATTCATGCCAAATATATACTTATATGGTTTAATGAGGTTTATAACGGGCCTTGGCGTTGGTCCTGAGTCAATACTTGTGGTTGATGTGATGACTACAGAATTCTTCCCAGCTAAGATTAGGGGTAGGGCATTGGCTAGGGCTTATACGGCTGCCTGGATAGCGCCAATAGTAGTTGCTGCCCTTGCCTACGCTTTATTACCGCATAAGTACATTCTCTACGGCTGGCAATGGCTATATATAATTGCGGGTATCGGCGTCGTTCTGATAGTTCCATGGAGGTTCTTAATACCGGAGTCACCAAGGTGGTTAGAGAGTAGGGGTAGGTATGAAGAGGCTGATAGGATAGTGGGTATGTTCGAGGAAGCGGCCAGAAGAGAAAAAGGTGAATTACCACCGCCAATACCTGTTGAGGTCACTACAGTACAGAGAGTACCAATAAGTGACCTCTTTAAGGGCGAGTATAAAAGGAGAACAATAATGCTCTGGGTCTTCGAGTTCCTGCAGAC
This sequence comes from Vulcanisaeta distributa DSM 14429, assembly GCF_000148385.1. Classification (GTDB taxonomy): domain Archaea; phylum Thermoproteota; class Thermoprotei; order Thermoproteales; family Thermocladiaceae; genus Vulcanisaeta; species Vulcanisaeta distributa. The sequence goes on from NC_014537.1 coordinate 2,100,777, forward strand.
TGGGGTTTATTACGGCTTTGCATCATTGGCTCCGTCAGTGCTCTTTGTTAAGGGCATAACATTAGTGAAGACGCTTCAATACTCATTACTCATATACACCGGTTACTTCATTTCTTCATTAGTATCTATATTCATAATAGATAGTGTTAAGTTTGATAGAAAGTGGCAAACTGCAGTCATAATGCTGGTCATGGGCTTTGTCGGTCTAGCCTTCGGTCTCTCATCAACCCCAGCGGAAGCCGTGAGTACCGGCTTTCTATTTGCCTTATTAGCTAACATATTCTCGAATGCCTTTCACCAATATGCCGCTGAGCTTTACCCAACTAGGATTAGGGCCTTCGCAGATGGTGTTCAATATGGCGTAAGTAGGTTGGGTAATTACGTATGGTTAACATTACTACCAATAGTATTGACTACATACGGCGCCGTGACTATGTACACAATAGTGCTAATACTCGCCATAGTGGTATTCCTTGACGTTGGATTACTGGGACCTAAGGCGTCGCAAATAGTCGTGGAGAAGCTGTCAAGGTAGCCCAGTATTAATTGCCCCTAAATGAATTTATATTTTTAAAAATTAGGGATCTTCGTTGATTATTGCCAGGAAATATCCTTGACAGAGTATTTAAGCGATTCAAGGGTATCGCTGGGTATTTTCACGGTCTTATTCACCATTGGGTGCGATATTGAGACCGCGACCGAAGATGCATTACTGAGCATTGAGTCAAGCCCCGCCTCGCTAACCTTAAGGTAATGAATGCTCCTGGGCAGTGCGTTTGGTCCGTAATCCTCTGGGTATATTGGCTTGGCAGGTATTGCATGGTCATTAATTTTTATGCTGATGGTATTTTCAATACCCTTATACTTGGGTAATAAATTCCTTAATTCATCGTAGTTAAATACGTGGATAAACACCGTTAATGAGATCTCATCCTTCCTCGGCACCATTGGGCTATAGGTCCTCACGGCCTCCCTGAGTATGGATTCATCATCAACACCCTCTAGGTATACAGTCTCCTCTATTTGGAACCACACGGTTACTGCATCCTCGAAGAGTACGGTTATCCTATCATCAATTTTAACATACCTACTTGCTTTATAATTGCTCACTAGTTCGTAGATTCTTTCTCTCATGCTTGAGTATTGTGATGGTAAGTAGAGGTGATTTATGATTTTAAATAGATCACTTGCCATGGTGAACGCCTTATAACTTGCCCAGTGTTTCGTCCTCAACCTCCGTTTTAACGCCCCTACCCTTATAATACTTCTCGAGTGCCTCGTTAAATCTATTTGCGTGGAACCTCTCCACCTTAGCCACAGCCTCAAACCACTCAGCAACCTCTAGGAAGCCCTCCTCCCTAGCCACCTTAGCAAAACCTGGGTACATCTGTGTCCACTCGTAGGTCTCGCCGTATATCGAGGCTCTCAGGGCATCCTCTATTGTATTTATCTCGATCTCCGCGACTGGGTCAACACCGAGGAACATTAAATGCCCAAAGGCATGCCCTGTCTCAGCATTAGCGGTCTTCTCGAAGATCTCGGCTATGTCATTAAGCCCCAGTTGCTTAGCCATTCTTGCGTAGTATAGGTATCTCCTGTTTGCCATGGACTCTCCCTGGAATGCTATCTTCAGGTTTTCATAGGTTTTCGTACCCTTTGGAACTCTCTTTATACTCATACTGGGTCCAGGGATTTTGTTGCTCGCTAATTAATAAATATTTCGGGTTAGAACTTACTTTTAGAAGTAATTATTTTCAACCTAGTTATGAAGTACCTCGACAATTACCTCGAATTATTACATTCAAGTCCTTAATCTCAATACCTAGCTTACTCACCTCCCTCTCTATGGCAGATACGTCAATGTCTACATCCATTATTTGACCTGTATCTTCACAGATGACATTAATATGAGGATCCTTACGCATTTCATACCAGGTCTTACCATCAGCCTCAAAGGACCTCAAGATACCCAGCCTAACGAGGGTGTTTAATGTATTGTATACGGTGGATATACTTATGTTGGGTTCAATCTTCCTTAATTCGTTGAGTACTTGATCCATCGTGAAGTGACCGCCATTCATTAAGAGTTGCAGTATTGCCACCCTCTGTGGCGTAACCTTGAGTCCCTTACTCCTTAACAGCTCGATTATTTCGTTGATATTACCCATTTCGAATTAGAACCTTCTTCTGGTAATAAAATCCCTACGCCTAATCTGCATTACTTAAGACATACACTATATAATCTATATGTAGGTAAGCAATATTAACTCGTTATAATCTTGAAAACTCCGACCAAAATGGGTGAGGATAGGGAGGCATACATAGTCTATTTCAAGAGAACAGCATTCTCAAGGGTTAAGAGGGAGGATCCGAAGTTTGACGTATTCTACGACATAAGTGGGCCAACCCTTATCTCAAAATTGTTTGTTAAGGCCGTGCAGGACCTTGGCATAAAGCCTGAACAGATTGACCATGTGATAGTCGGCAATGCATTACAGGGCGGTGATAATTGGAGCATGGGCGGTAGGATACCGGTATTCCTCGCAAAGTTCCCAGTCACCATACCTGCCATGGCAGTTGACATGCAGTGCGCCTCTTCATTCGACGCGATCGGTATTGGTACGATGGAAATATGGACTGGACAGGCCGACATAGTCTTTGCCGGTGGTTATGAACACATGTCCAGAGTCCCCATGTACAATAACCCGTATATAGTCCCACACCTTGAGCTAGCCACGAATCCTGAGTACGCAATGTACGACATGGCCACTGGTTATGTGATGGGGTTAACCGCCGAGAAATTGGCGGCTCTCAAGAAGATAAGTAGAGAGGAGATGGATAGGTGGTCGTATAGGAGCCACATGCTCGCTACCAAGGCCTACGAGGAGGGCTACTTCAAGGACGAAATACTCCCGATAGAGGTTGTTAAGGATGGGCAAAAGATTGTGGTTGATAGGGACCTTAGCGTTAGGCCGAATACATCGTTAGAGGCCCTGGCTAAGTTACCGCCTGCTTTTAAACCTGGTGGCGTAATAACAGCTGGTAATTCAGCGCCTCTTAACTCAGGTGCATCGTTAGTGGTCTTAATGTCAGGTAAGATGGTTAAGGAGCTTGGTCTAAAGCCGCTGGCTAGGGTTGTGTCGCTGGGTTGGGCTGCTGTTGATCCATCGATAATGGGTGAGGGCCCAGTACCGGCATCAAGGAGGGCGTTGGCAAAGGCTGGGCTTAGGGTTGAGGATATAGATTTATGGGAGATAAATGAAGCTTTTGCTGTGGTTACGTTAAATGCCATTAAGGAATTGGGAATTGACGAGAATAGAGTGAACATTAAGGGAGGAGCCATAGCGATTGGACACCCACTTGGCGCGACTGGGGCAAGGTTAGTTGGTACCCTGGCTAGGCAACTGCAATTAACCGGTAAGGAGTATGGACTTGCAACGGCATGTGTCGGCGGTGGGCAGGGCTACGCAATAATTATTCAAAGGGCTTGAGTGGTTTACTTTCAATTTAAATTGAAATAAACTTAAAACTGCAACCTTGCATTGTAAAGTATTGTATGTTTGAGATACCACTCAAACCAATGGGTAAGGAGGACATTAGGAAACTCGAAAGTGCATTACTTGTAATGTCTCTATTCTCATCAGAGACGCTGGAGGCACTTAAGAATCCCCATGAAAGACTTACCTGGGTTGATAGTCTTTACACTGCGGCTGCCGCATTTGCTAGGGATAAGGCTGGCATGCCCATTTCGCAAATAGCTGATGAGATTGGCGTGACTGAAGCCACAATACGTAAACACCTCAGGGGTGAGACGAAGGCTGGTCAACTAGTGTTAAAGGCGTACGAGAGACTTTCTAAGGAGGGCTTCAAAATCGAGTTACCAAGCGAATTAGCTGGAACCATATCCGCCGAGGACGTGGGCAAACTGAAGGAGAAGATAGAGAGGGTTAAGAAGCTACTTAATGATGCATTGAGGGAGTTAAGTTCGTAGTAATGAATCGCGTATTAAAATATTTAATTTATAATGATTGATTGAGAATCCCTACCCTTCTTCTTCCTCTTCCTCGGTTTCACGCGTTATGGCCTTAACTTCTTTGGTTGCTTTCTCCGTTTCCTCAATAGCCTTCCTCATTTCATCAACTTCCTCCTTGGGTAACGGCTGTATTGATGCTGAGGTTGCTGTTAACTTTAGGTACTTGTCCCAGTAAATAACGACACCCTCATCGGTTATATCCATTGGATGCCTAACCATCGAGATCTTAGTATCCCTCATCTTCCAAACAATTATTGACCTATACAACTTACCATCTATCTCATCAAGGTCCACTCTAATGATACCATCAACGGCATGCTCAACACCAGGCCCACCAAAGCCACGCTCACCAACTGAGACTTGGCTTATGAAGAGCGCCGTCGTGCCTAGGCCCGCGATCACCCTCTTGAGGAGCATCACCGTTGACCTGGCAATGGAAGGCTTCGTTAGGTATAACGTACTCACGGAATCTATGGTCACCCTCTTGGCGCCCGTATCCTTAATTGCCTGTCTAAGTACGTCAACGAGCTCGTGGACATTATCCACATCCTTAACGACGTACTTCTCCCTCTGAGATGCGGAGCCAATGCCCGCTGTGAACGCATCAACAATCGCGAACTTACCCTCCTTCTCAAACTTTGTTATATCCCAATTAAAGTGCCTAAAACTCCTCCTAACGGCGACGGGGTGCTCCTCAAGCGCCACAAAGACTCCGGGCTCATCCCTCACAAGCCCATTATACAGGAATTGCTTACCCAATATGGACTTACCAGTACCGGGCCCGCCAGAGATGAGGACGACACTCCTCTCTGGGATGCCTCCATACAGTATCTCGTCAAGACCCGGTACGTAGGTCCTAACCCTAGGAATGGGCATATGGTATTGAATTATTCTTGGTGTTGTTAAACCTTTCCCTGGTTATTGATTTAGATTGTGGAGTTATTAATAAAAGTATTTTATATTTGATCATTTTAATTTTATTACTTATATTTATAATTCATTAACACTATTAATTTAATCATGAGATTAATAGAAATAGAATACGTTTGTCCTTATTAATGGACATGTTTAACAGCGGTAATTCCTCAGGATGTTTAAAAATAGGTGGGTTAATGTTTAAGGAGTTTGGGAAATAATCTTGATCTTCTTTTTACCTTATCTTTACTTGATTGAATTATTTGTTCAAGATCCTCTGGTTTTATATTTATGCCATTTTTTGATAAAATGTTTATGAGGAGATTGATATCCGTGTTTCCCGTGTTTAAATAACTCCTTATTAGCGTGTCGTCATTATTCACCAGATCATACTGGCTGAGCAGGATGAGCGTTGCCTCAAGGCTAAGGCCTTTCCTTGTTACCTCATTCAGTAGGTCGTCGATGGACCTTGACGTGAAGTATGTGAGGAGCTTGATGAGGACGGTGGTGCAGAATCCCCTGAGTGGTCCGGCGCATTCGGAACTCCACTTCTTTATTAGCCTTTGTTCTTCCTTGCCCAGTGTAATGACCTTTACATTAATGGGCTTTACCCTGAGCTTTGTCTTCCTTACCTCATCAATCTTAACCCTCCTATCTATCTTCCATATGTCCTTAGGTTCCTGCTTATCTACGTTCATTCGATCCACCGCAACTTATGATGGATACCCACGTCTTAAAGGCGTTCGCGTACTCACTACCCACGCGTTCCTCAAGTAGTTTCACCCAATCATCAACCGTGACCTGCCTAAACACGTCATCGGAACCAAACATCTCCTGGGCCAGTATTGCCCTCTCAATCTTCGTTAACTTCTTAACCTCCTCAAGCAATGTCCTAAGTACGTTCTGCCCGGTGGCCGGTGGTGCCTGTTGTTGAGGCTGTGCCGTGGTTTGCTCGCGGGTGCTTACCTGACCCTCAGCCTTTTCCCTCCTCACATTGCTTAGGAATAGGTCCACAGGATTGCTCATTAACTCAATAGTAACTATTTACTTAAAAGGACTGGTTAGTAGGTCCCCGTGAGTATTGCCTTTATTTGCTTGGTCAGCGTATCCACATACTTATCAAAGGGGATCCTGAAATCCGCCAGTGAACCCTTTGGTGAATACATGATAAGGGGTTTCATTATCGATGTTAGATAGTGGACTATGGGGCTCATGGGTAGTACGAAGAACTCGCCATTATGTATGAAGCTCCTTACCTTGGACTCCATAACGTCAAGGCCGGGTATCGCCTTATTTAAAACTATATTGACTATCTTCTTAAAGCCCTTCAACAGCATTGGTTGTATGAAGTATTTATCTATTTCCTGGGCTACCGAGTCGCTGTATGTGGCATAATCAAGCACTATGTTAATTATTGATGACTGAAGCAGCGAGTTCACGGTTATTGCTTGATCCATGTGCGCCGGTAAGTCAATAATGACGGCCTGAGCCACGGTCTTCATCACCGAATGATTTATGAGGTTACTGAACCTAACCTGCGTGGTCTCCGGGTCTACGTTGAGTTGCCACGTCCTGAGCATGCCTGGTGGTACTACGTAAACACTCGGCATTACTGGGGACCTGGAAATCACTTGGTCCACATCATCCACGGTACCGTTTATGTAATCCGCGGCGCCATGCTTATCCGGGTTTACACCCAATATCCTGCTCGACGTCGCGGTGGAATCCATCCCAAGGTCTATGAGGAGTACGTTGCTCTTTAGGGCCTGTGATAAGGCTATGGCAGTATTACTGGCCAAGGTGCTCTTCCCAGTCCCACCCTTTAGTCCGCTGAAGAATGATACGACGACAAACCTGGGTTTAAGCATCATTAATCATTTCAGCTCATCCTTAAAAGGATTTGTAAATTCCTCATCAAGCTTAAGCACCTCCTCTGGGATCTCCTGGTTATTCTGTGAATTTTGACCTGAGTTACTTGTGCCTGCGGTGTTATTCTCCACATTCTTAATGAACTTCTCGGGATCCTTGTAAAAGGCATATAGTAAGCCAGCCAGTTGTTCGTAATTAAGCCCGGAATTCACAGCCCTCATTAAGAAGGCCCTCCTATACTGTAACTGCTTTATTACGTACTCATCACCGTAAGTCTTACCCAGTATCTTCATATACTCGTCTGAGTTGAATATGGACCTTACGAACCTGTGCGTGACCAGTTCATACACATTGGTCACCTGGTTATACCTGGACTGCTTCATTATGCCCAACTCTACGACGACGGCTATGTTCAGGAGATCCCTGGCCTCTAGACCAAGGTTCTCAAGCCTAACCTCTGCGGCCTTGAAATTATCTGCGTGGAATGTGGTTAGGGCTCCATGACCAAGGGTTATGGCCTCAGCCAATGCCTTGAACTCTTCGTAGCTTCTAGCCTCGTTTAAAACAATTATATCCACACCACTCCTGAGGGCTTGTTTTATTAACTCGGCCTTATTGATATTCCTGATTCCGTGAGCGTAGGAAACCCTCTCGAACATGGGTTTTACGACCTTGTGGTACGGTAGGAAGAGCTCGGCTACGTCCATTATTATCGCCATAGGCCTATTCACGAGCATGTACGCAATGGCATTCTGCAGGCTGGTCTTTCCAGCGCCCATGGGACCTATGATCAGGACTGGGACCTTATGCTCAGCCAGCAACCAAAGTCGGGCAGCATCATCAATGCTTATCATGCCCCTACTCACCATTTCGGGGAGTGTCCATGGCCTCCTGGGCAAAACCCTAATGCTTATGGAACCCATGCTGACCGGCTCAGCCTCTATGGAGATCCTAACGCCAAACTCCGAGTCAACTATGGATGCCACCGGGTTGTAGGCGGTAATTGGCGTCCCCGCCCTACGACTGGCCCTCCTCATTATGTAATTCACGAAACCATTGAAGTCAAACCTTATGGTCTTAACTACCTTCTTACCCTTTCTGACGTCGTAGGGCTCCCAACCAATTATAACCCTGACGAGACCAAGCTCTGAGTGATCGACGTATATCCCACCAAGGCCGAACTTACTCCCCTCCTTGTTTATGTAGATGTCGGTCACGTCATCCATCATCAGGACTGGCGTTAGGGGCCCATAATGGTTATTCCACCTCAGGAATAGGTTTGTGGCGAGCATGACATTATCCTGGCTTGCCTTAACACTCACCTCCTTAAGTCCCTTGGTAATGGCCTTACTGGACTCCATCCCCGACCCAATCCACTCAACTATTTTCTCGATTGGCAATGCTATTGCCCAGTCTGGTACATTGTCGATAACGTAGGCTATGTAATCGTGAGTACCGTACTGGGGATCAACAACCCTATACACATCTATATCCGTCTTGATTCCATCAACCTCAATGACGTAGTGCTTAACTAATTCCTCACCAATAACCTTAGGCCTAGACACATGCATGGTCATCACCACGTCAGCGGTATTAACGGTATGAGGAATAGGGGTATTAGAACCACGCCAAGGCCTATGGAGTGCATGGCCTTACCCGTGAGTATGGCCGTGGACACGGCCAGCGGTATTAAGGCAGCCGATATGCCACTCACGTTAAACGTTATGGGCATCTGAACATTGGCTATGACAGCACCCGCATTAAGTGATGAAAGGATGTATGCCGTGAATAGCGTGAAGACATAACCAATGGTTATAAACGGCCCATAAACTAACCCAGTCGTCACCGACCTCTTAACGTAGTCAACGAATGCGCTGACAACCATCACAATCCTCTCCACGAACTCACGAACACCAACCGAGTACGCGTAATCCCATAGAGGCATCAACTCCCTCTCAATTATTGTTATAGGTCTCAGTGGTTCTGGGCTTGGTGAGTTGAGCAGTTCGCCAAAGGATTTCAGCACCCTCGAACCCAGGCCAGCGTAATCCCTAATGAACCTGAGGAATTGTGGTATGTAGAAAACCGCGAAGCCTATTCCAAACCCAAACAATACCAGCAGGGCTATCTTCTCAGCACCCGCATGAAGTAGGTAACCCAATGCGTAACCTATCGCACCAGCGACGATTCCCGCGATACTGGGCTTTCCGTAGTCATATCTCGTGATCTCGACCTGGAAGTAGTGTATCACCGGCACCATGACAATGCCGACGAGGCCGACGATGGGCGGCACACCCAGTATTATTAGGAATGATAAGACGCCAATCATTATGCTTAGTACCGTTATCGCAACCAGGGCCTGGGTTTGAAAATCAATTTGCTGATTAAGTAATGCCGTGTACTTATTCATCAGGGCTAGGAAGGTTATGCCTGGGTCCGAGCCCGCTGAAAAATACGTACTCGCCAATGCAACCAACTCACGCCTGTAATCCCTGGGGAGCATCCATGGGTTACCGAGGGAATTAAGTATAGTGGCTACTCTATTCCACGCCCTACTTAGCTTGGCGGACTCATTAACTGCGAACTCAACTCCCTCAATGGGCACCCTAATTATGAATACTAAGTCCGAAACAATTTCTCTAAGGTTCATCGTAGTGATGGCATAATTACTTTAAAAGGGATGATGCATAAAAATGATGATTTTTATTTGTTTTTAACAACGCCGTTGATTACTCACGAGACGGTTATTGGCTGAGTACCCGCGTTTGTGGTTACATCAACCGTCGTAACGCTTGAGCAGCTGGAGCCTGAGTAAATGAGCGACAGTGTGTCGCCGGGTTTAAGGCTCCATGGTGGGGATGTCGTGGATAGTGGCTGGCCATTAAGCATTACCGAGCTTAATGTACAGCCGGACGTTACAGTACTGCTTCCTGAGTATAACGTAACATTGCTTATGGTTATCGTACCAACGCCCGCGGCCTTTAAGTTAATGATTAATTGACCACCCGCAGTTGTTGCCTGCCCAGTCAGTGAGTTGGCTATGCTTAGGGACTTCGTTGCGCCATTGTACACTATGTATAGTATCACAACCGCCATTACTATACTTACCACAGTTACCACGACCCATAGCAGATTGAACTCACCTCTAGTCGACCTACCCATATTGGTCAGAATTAAGTACTGAATTTATTTTTAAGGGGAATTAAACGTAAAAAAAATCCATGGAAACACAGGGCATATTAACCCTACTTAGTTATTACCCCAGTCCTCACTTTGGACTTAGTTTACGTAAACTCACGGAGACTAAGTACTTCACGGCTTAATGCTGGGTATTGGCCTCATTATTAATGCCCGTACGCCAAACCCACCAACCAAAGGTTTCCCTGTAAGTACCTGGTTCTGCGCTTAACTCGCCATAGTACACGTAGTCGTGTATCGAGGCTACGTATAGGCTAAACGGCACCATGACACCGAGTGCGGCCTGCGGATTGCTTATGTAGATAATGTCCAGCTTACAGGGCACTATGTATATTATTGATGAGGAATTAACGAGTATGTTAGTGAGGGCTAAGTAGCCGTAGTAGGTCCTGTTGAATGCCAACGTTATGTTGAATGATAATGCATCAAGCGTTACATAGTCATTACTCATATTCACTACCTTGACTGTGGGAATGGGGCCATTTCCAGCGACATCCCCCATGATAACGACCGTGAAGCCTGGGAATGGGTAGTTCATGGTCTCATTACTAACCGCCACATAGCTCACCCCATAAATTGGGAAGAAACTTGCCGACCCATTTATCGGTAAATACATGGGTAGGTAAACAGCGTGCATAAGTTCTGTCCCATACGGCAGTGAGAAATTGTAACAGCCCGCACCACACGTGAGTAGGTTCATCTCCCGTAATAACCAATCGGGTGCAACCCACGTGGTTATGAACCACACAGTCCCATTCGGCATCACCAAGGCACGGCCCCAACACCACCCAGTCCCCATTAGATAACCCGTGTAATTCCACCAAGTCTCGCTGGAGTTCACATTGCCCATGGGTATGAAGACCGTCCTGTTTACGTAAACAAGAATTGATTGATTCACGTACCTGGTTATGTGCGTCACATTACTCGAAGTACCCACGGCCTTATATACCTCATTAACCTCAACAAGGCCCAGGGCCTTGGCAATGGGCTGTAACGGCCTAAGGCGCGGGCTTATCAATATTATTACCAACAACGCAATCAGCACTATGATGAGCACCTTGGCCGCCGTATCGACGTACCGCCACCAATAGATTAACCTACTCATTTACATCACCCCATGAGGACCTTAATAAGGTGTTATCACGTAGAACTACGGCCCAGCTCACTAGGGGGGTGATGGTGGAAGGCATATTGGTGGAAGAGGTGGTGAGTTGCCGAATAATACTGGAAATGTGTAGCAAACCTCGTTTACCTGCGTGCAATTAACATTAAATTTTATGGTGCTGCCTATATTGAATGTGTTACTAACGTAGTATGGTTTGATCCAGCATGTGTAGTTAACTGGGTCTCCAGCCAATGAGGCTCTCATGTTTATTTGTATTGGCGTGTACGGTGGGTTTATGTAAAACACCGATGAGCTGGATCCACTAACTATGTAGTATTGAAAGAGGGGTCCCGTAACTATAAACCAATTACCAAGTCTTGTGAAATTTAGGTAATTCCATGTTATCACCCAGGTTGCGTTATACGGGTCGTTAACTACAACGGTGATTGCATTACCCACGCCTGTGTAGTCATCAATCCAACCATTTACGTTCACCGTGGTGCATGTACTTGGGTCAATGGCTGAGCACACGAATACCGCAACTGGTAATTGATTGGTCTGGTAAAACCACCACTGGTTTTGATTAAGTACGTTGCTGTTCACATTGATTACTCCACCATTAGCTAGTAATATCTTCTTGACTATGAATGGTTCATGGCCCGTGTTCACGACACCTAGGTAATAACCACCATTGTAGGGTACAACGTCGGCCACGGGCCATAGGTAATTCTCAAGCACCTGCCTATGTACATAGACGTAATAGCCATAGAGCCCACCACCGAGTACCATCGATATGATGACCATGGCCAGTATGAATCCTATGGTTCCCGTCAGTATTTCATCAAAGGTCATCATTGATTAATATTGCATTATTTAAAAGCGGGTCAGGGCGTGGTTGTTTGATTAATCGGTATTGATGGGCACGAGACGTACGTTATGCCGTTATTGCTATAGTAGAGGCAGTACCCATCGGTTTGTGGGGAATTCACGGCACTGCTTGAATTTATTGGGCTTGGTGGTTTATACGCGCCCATTGATCCTGCCCAGCGCACTTTGTCCATGCTTGATTTCAGAAGTGGCATGCTTATTGCAATTAACCCAATTATTGCTATTACTGTTAATGCCATTATCACCGCAATTAGTAGTGATGATATTCCCCTTGTTGACATTGATTAATTATTAGTTATTCTCTTTATAAGGGTTTTCAAGTAGAATTGAAAACAAAAAATTATAGGCTATATAGTGAAAAAATTTATAGAATAACAGTAACACTTTTAATGTATAATGAGGTTCGTGAACGACAGAGGCGAGGTATTAGATGAGGATGGTATGGTAATGGGTATAATCTATGAAGGCACTGAGTATTACCCAGCCCTACCGAGGTATCATAATAACGTTATCGCGAAAAGCGGTGTCAGCGAGACTTATAGGCGTATCATGCTAATTAAGAGGGCGTTCATGCCCGTGGAGGGCGTTAGGGATATCGAAGACCTAGTTAAGAATTGGGTCAACGAGTTCAAGCTGGTCCTTGGTAGGGCTGGAATACCATATAGTGAGGAGCAAGTGGTGGCGCTGGCCACGTCATTAAGGGGCAGGTGGCCTGTGAAGAGGCCAACGCCCTATGAAGTGCTTGAGTGCGTTCTAGACCCTGGCTGCATTAAGTATAGTCCAGGCCTTAGGAGGCTCATTGAGGATAAGTTCAATGAGGTGTTTGGTTCATTAATTAGTGTGCACATAAACAGGGTACTCAGGGAGTGGGGCCTTGAGGGTGCCATTAATGTTAACGAGGTACTCAATAAGTACGCCGATATAATCAGAATAACAAAGTTTAGGAAAAGGCACTTCTATAGGAGAACACTTATTGAGCTTGCAATAACCGCGGTACTCCTTGATAATTTAGATAGGAAGGACGTTGAGGACATACTCAGGGGGTTGGGTAAGGAGGAGCTCATTAAAATAATTGATGCATTATATGGGTCACAGTGATAGCGGGTCTTCCTGAATTATTTCTAGTGCTACGATGACAACAAGGCGCTGATGTCATCGTGCGCACTCTGGGTATTGTGGTTCTACACGTTATTAATATTTAGAAGATTTATCAATAATTACCTAATTAACTTCTCACATTATTAAAAAATAATTCATGGGCATCATTAAGACTAGCCTTATAAAAGCGTTAATAGACAAAATAAAGAGATTAATGGAGGTCAAGGATGTAATAATAAGGCTTGGCATTGTGAGGGATAGGTATGAAATGAGGCTTAGGGATTTATTGAGAAATTTCACTGTGCCTAATTGGCATCCATGTCCATGCCCGCACGGTGAGACGGAAAGGGCTATTGTTGAGGGTCACATTGAGGAGCTGGCGAGGGTTGGTGGCAAGCTTCTTCAGCCCATGATCGTGCTTCATCTGGATAGTGCCAATTACCTAATTGCCGATGTATGCATATACAACGTCCTATCAACACTGCCGGAAAGCATGAATTACGTGCTTGATAGGGTACGAACTGAGGTTTGGGACCTTGGAAAATTCAGTAGTGAGGAGAGATACGTGGCGATGGCCATGGCCACCACGATATGCATAGCCTACAAGAATAGGGTCTTGAAGGAAGTTAAGCTACACTTTGCCAGAGAGCTGATCAGGAATTACGTACTTAATGTTGCGGAGATGGACTGGAGAGGGGCCGAGGCCATGATAGAGGGGTTAAGCAGGTATGAGGGTGTCATGGGTATAGCTAGGGAACTCGCCAATGTGCTCGGCATGAGCGAGAGGAATGCCCATAGGTACATAATCGCGGTGTTAAACGAGGACTTCATAAATGAGTTAAGGAGCCTTGTGAGGAATAGGGTGTTGCAGGTTAAACCTGGCGATAACAATGTAGATAGAGCTGATGTGGCGGAGAACGCTGTACCAACCAAGGCATCAAAGAATCAATTAGACATATCCAAGAGAATATACATAACACAGATAGCCAAGCGCATTAATGTATCGACGAGTGAGTTAGAGGACTTGAGTAAACTAACGCAGCGTAATTTAGCAACCCTCACTAGGAGAGTCAGGGAGTTAAGCCCTGAGGCAGGTAAAAGCCTCGTGAGTAGGATAATTAAGGCGATCAGGGATAATAATATGGAGGAGGCCGTGGCATTAATAGAGAAGACACCCAGTGACTACGGTGATAATCCCAGTCCTGTGATTGCGATTGATGATTTTAGCGATGTTCATGTAGAAAGTGATAGGCATAGGGTGTATAGGTTAAGGGTTGGCGACATTGAATGCCCAGAGGAGTTATGTCCTGTGTATAGGAGGGTAATTAGGGCATTAAAGAATAGTGATTTAGAGTTACTTTATGAGGCCATGAGAGCACTCACGAGGCAGATGAATAGGGATGAGTTATTATGGGCAATAGAAAAGAGGCTGGATAACGAGGACTTCAGAAAACTAATGAACATGATAATAAATGATACCAACGAGTCAATGAGCAGGGAATTACTAAGCCTGCTGGAAACCATAATTAAAGGGGATCAGGATAATGCATGTAAATTAATACATGAAATAATTAAATCATAATAATCCCTGTCTCAACATTTATCATAGGCGGGTATCCCATCCTTATGCTAGATGGCTTCATAATATTAAAGTTAGTATAGTATCACTAATATTGCGGTATTTTATTTAAAATTAATGAATTTCATTTAATAAAATTTTATAAAAATGGAAAAATTTTTATCAATTTACTACAATAATGTCAAGGCCAGCGCACGATAACTATCAACCCAAAACAATAATGAAAAACCTTTAAACTCTTACAATCATAACTTACCCGCGGCCGTAGTCTAGCCTGGTCTAGGATGGCGGCCTTCCGAGCAATAAACGTGGAAAGCCGCAGAACCCGGGTTCGAATCCCGGCGGCCGCACCATCGAAATCGTTACGTGATTGTTTTGTTTTGACCCGTGGGTCTTAGGCCATCATTTTCTCTCCTTCTCTTCTTAATTCAGTAGAACAGTTGAATAATTATTTATAATTCTTCGTTAATGAGACTTAAATGTGCCCATTAGGGTTAGGTTACCTCAGGAGAATAGGGAGGTTATATTGGACGTAGACTCAATAACTGTTGGTGAGCTTTTAAGTAAGTTAAAGCTAAGTGAGTCTGAGGCCACGGTTATACTGAACGGTTTCCCCATTAGGAATACTGAGACGGTCATAAATCTTAATGACAGAGTTGAGGTGATTAAGCACCTGCCCAGGGGCAGGTGTGGTATATGCGGTAGGGAGGCTTACGTTAGGATACCCTACGCGAAGTTAACCCTATGTAAGGAGCATTTTATGGAGTTTATAGTTAAGAGGGTTCGAAGGACTATTGAGGAGTACAAACTTATAAGGAGGGGTGACTTAGTCCTTGTGGCTGTTTCGGGAGGTAAGGATAGTTCAACGATGCTTCATGTTCTTTCAACCCTCAGAGATTCCCTAAAATTCGACATAGTCGCATACCACATAGACCAGGGTATACCAGGCTACTCGGACAAGGCTAGGTCAGCTGTTGAGGAATTAGCTAGGAGACTTAACGTACCTTTAATTATATCCACATTCAAGGAAATGCTCGGTGTAGACCAACCAACATTAATTAAAGGAATGAAGTCTAGGAGACCACCATGCTCCGTATGCGGTATTATCAGGAGGTATTCCTACAATGCATTGGCAATGGAACTCAACGCATCCTCAATAGCCACGGGTCACCATGCCGATGATATCGCTTCATACGCGTTAAAGGCAGTACTAACCCACGACTACCAATCATTAACTAAACTACTGCCTAAGACTGAACCATTCGAGGGAGCCGTAGCCCATATAAGGCCCCTATACGAGATTTACGAGAAGGAAACCCTTCTCTACGCATTGGCCTCGGAGATCCCATTCACAGCATGCCCATGCCCCTTTAGGCCGAGGAACACCCTAGATGATCATATTAAGGAGTTTTTAAATAACCTGGAGACAAGGCATCCAGGAATTAAGCTGAGCTTCTTGAAGGGCCTCGTTAGGGACGTCAAGATCCTTGGGAAGGTTGTTGAGGAAAACCCTGAGATGCATACATGTAAGGTATGCGGATTAGCATCAAGCGGTGATGTATGCTCCTTCTGCAGGTTCACCCAGCGTGAATTGGGAAGTGCCATGGGACCCCATGTCAGGGACCTCCTCCGGGTCAAGGTTTCCGGACTTAAGTTGAGGTAAAGGCCTGGTCATATACTAAACCGAGATTCGTCCATCAAGTCCGTAGTTAAATGCGGGGTTTAAGGAATGTATCCGTTTTCGCCACGATGTTCATTGCAGGTTTTTCCATAGACGGGTATGAGGAAATGCCCAGCACTGATTTTTAAGGTAATTAATATCTCATTTAATCCATGGATGACGACGGCTTGATTGGCTGATTGCGTGATGACGGGAACGAATGCCGACTTTAAAAATTCCGCTTCGCTTATCCCTTAGTAAGTAAAGGGCTAGGGTGTGGAGGTTTTTGAAGGGCGACTTAAGGTTAAAATATCGCTGAGGTTTAATAGTAACGGTCTTATGGTTAGTCTATACCTTATTCAGCATGGTAAGGCATTTGATGAGAAGGTTGACCCAGAAAGGAAATTAACTCCAGAGGGCGTTTCCGAAACCGAGAGGATCGCCAAATACCTTAGTGGTGTTGGTATTACCGTTACTGAGATTGTTCATAGCGGCAAGGCTAGGGCTAAGCAAACAGCGGAGATCCTTGCTAGGTACTTGGGTGTTAGTAATGTTAGGGAGGTCGACGGTTTAAACCCCAATGATGACCCCAGAATATGGTTTGAGAGAATTTTAAGGCTTGACCATGACCTAATGATTGTTGGTCACCTACCTCACCTTAGTCGTTTGACCTCATTGCTAATTACGGGTAACCCCGACATTAAAGTCGTTGAGTTTAGGTATTCCGGCGTATTAAGGCTTAGTAAGGCCGAAAGTAATTGGGTCATTAATTGGTTCATTACACCAGATCTAGTGCATTAGGGTCTCTTCCTTAATTCCCTGGGTGTCTTTAGCTTCAAAATGAGCTCTCTGGCTTCTTTACCATTTTTTGCCCGTGCAATTATTGATGCCTCCTCAATTCGCATTACATAGCCGCAATACGGACATTGGTGGGTCTTAGCCGTGTCACGGACAACTGAGTAGTTCCCACACCTTGGGCATGCAATGATTAAATACATATTCGTTGGGTATTAATGGAATGGGTTTAGAAAAATAAATTGCTTTTTGACTTCAGAATTTACAGCTGAGGTGAGTGAAAGCAATATATATTCTCTTCACTTAGGTTCGTGTTAACTTATTTTGTCCGCTGCCCCCTAATAAAAGTAATTTAAATTTCCTGTGTGCAATTAAGTACTGAAGCAATAAGTAAGGTGGTTGGGATAAAGGTCTTAAAGAGGAATGGAAATACAGAGGACTTCTCAAGAGATAAGTTAGTCCGTTCTCTAAAACTTGCGGGTGTTCCAGATCCAGACCTTGTAATTAGTGCCCTTGATCTCAGGGGCACCGTATCAAGTAGTGAATTGTCGGATAAGGTTCAATTAATCATGCTTAATATGGTGACTGATGACCTTAAATGGCATGATGCGGCTAGGAATTACTTACTATGGAGTGTGTATAAGCAGGTTTGGGGTAAGGATGTTGTTAAGGCAATCAATGAGGGCAGAGTTAAGTTCGAGGATGCATATAGAGAAGGCTTCAAAGCGTGGTTTAGAACTGGGCTTGAACTTAGGATCTGGGATTCAGAGATGAGCGCTTGGTATGCTCAACACATTGATGAGTTGGCTAAGTACCTCGACCCGAGCAGGGATTTACTGCTCACTTATAATGGGGTCAGGACGTTAATGAGTAGGTACTTACTCAAGAGGCTTGATGGCTCGTTCTTCGAGGTGCCCCAGTACCTGTGGATGAGGACTGCGATGGGCGTAGCCTACGCAGAGCTTAGGTATGGTGGTGACCCAATAACGTGGACGAGGAGGTTCTACGACTTAATGAGCCAGTTAAGGTTCATGCCCAACTCACCAACGCTCTACAACGCAATGACAAGACTTGGACAACTCTCTGCATGTTTCGTGGTACCCATTGACGACTGCCTATCCAGGGAGAGTGATACGAATAGGGAGGATCCGGAGTGCAACTTTGGCATAATGGATGCCTTAAGACTCGCTGCATTGATTTTCCAGTCAGGTGGTGGCGTTGGTTATAACTTCGGTAAGTTAAGGCCTGAGGGTGACATTGTGAGGAGCACCACCGGGATAGCCTCTGGGCCACTTAGCTTCATGAAGCTTTTTGATACGTTGGTGGACACCATTAAGCAGGGTGGTAAGAGGCGTGGTGCCCAAATGGGCATGCTCTTCTGGTGGCACCCCGACATTGAGAAGTTCATTACGTCGAAGAGTGGTGAGCTTAAGGACATTCAGTTGCAGAACTTCAACATAAGCGTCACAATTGATGACTACTTCATGCAGAAGGCGTTGAAGGGTGAGGACATTTACCTGATAAACCCAAGGGAGTGCCCATGCCTATATAAGACCTGGGGTGAGGAGTTCGTTAAGTGTTATGAGGGCTGTGTGGAGGCTATAAAGGCTGGTAAAGTAAGGATATGGAGGAGGGTAAACGCTAAGGAACTTTGGGATAAGATCGTTAAGTCCGCGTGGGACAGCGGCGACCCAGGCCTGTGGAATAGGGACCTGGCTAATTACATAAATAATGAGAAACTACCTGGTGAGGTCATAAATGCCACAAACCCATGCAGTGAGGAGTCACTCTACGATTTTGAGAGTTGCAACCTTGGTAGTATTAACTTGGTGAAGTATGTTCATGAGGGTAGGATTGATTGGGACTCCCTGGCTAGGGATGTTCAGTTGGCGGTTAGGTTCCTCGATGATGTTATTGATGTCAATAAGCTACCGCATGAGAGACTTAGGAAGAGGGTCCTTGAGACAAGGAGAATCGGCCTTGGCGCCAACGGCCTTGCCGATACCTTAATAGCCCTTGGACTTAGGTACGACTCACCACAGGCGCTGGCGGTCTCTAATGAATTGGCTAGTTTCATAGCTAGGATGGCTGTTAGGGCCAGTATTGAGTTGGCTAAGGAGAAGGGTGTCTACCCAGCGTATAAGCATAGTGATTGGGCTGAGGGCGTACTACCGTGGACAAAGCATAGGGAGAGGCTTGAGAAATTCTCCAGCACCATTGATAAGGAGGCGGTTGATGAGTACATGAAGACCCTCGACGTGGGCTATAACGATCCAAAGGTTAGGGCTATTATCGACGGCTCAACAGCGGTACTTAAGGGGTACAGGGCATTGGACAGTGATTTATCGATAGACGTTAGTACGGTAGGTATTAGGAATGGTTCCATAATGAGCATAGCCCCTGAGGGCTCTAGGAGCCTTATTGCCGGTGTGAACTCAAGCATTGAGCCCCTCTTCGCGATCGCCTACATCAGGAACCTCTCAATTGGCAAGCTAATCGAGTACAACTACACCGCGCTTAGGCTGCTTATGCAGACGAAGACGCTTGATGAATCGACGAGGAGGTTTGTCGAGGAGTACGGAATACTGCCAAGGGATCACCCATTAGCTGACTTGCTTAGGACGGCTCATGAGATTCACTGGAAGTGGCACGTGTACATGCAGGTGACCTGGGCTAGGTGGAATGACTCAGGCGTTAGTAAGACCATAAACATGCCGAGTGATACGCCCATGGAAGATGTCGAGCAAGCCTATAGGCTGGCCTGGCTACTTAATGCCTTCGGAATAACGGTGTATAGGGATAAGAGTAAGTCAGTGCAGGTGATATACACGGGCGTTAAGGGCGCTGAGGCTAAGCCCACAATTGAGGTTAAGGAGGTTAAGGTTGAGACAAAGCCCAAGGTAGAGACAAAGGTCAGTTACACATCATTGTCCGCGCTTAAGGATAAGCTTGTTAGGATTAAGAGTAATGGCGGTGAGAGTATTGAGGAGGAGATGCAGGAGGAGCTTGGGGAGACTGATGATCCATACTGCAAGACTGGTTCATGCGGTTAAGTCATAAAATTAAGTTATAACGTTCTCCTTAAGTATGCCCTTACTTACTGCCTCATTAAATAACTCATTGAGTACATCCATGTAATCCCTCTCACCGACTTCAACATCATCCATGTGCCTCTCAACAATCCTAGTTCTCTCCTCACTAACTAGGTCACTAAACTCCTTATTCTCCTCAGTTAGGAACTTATAGACTTGGCGACCAAGGTTCGTGGGCACCACATACCTAGTTCTCCTACCAACGACCAACGCATAGCGCCTCTTCAGTATTACATCAACAATCTTCGCATAGGTACTTGGTCTGCCAATACCCCTCTCCTTCATCATAGCAATTATATCACCCTCCCTAAGCGGTGGTGTCCTACTCACCTTCTTAATATAATCAATACTGGTTATCCCATACTCACCAGGCATAAGCTCCTGGTACTCCCTACCCTCAATGTAGCCCCAAACCTTCGTGAATCCAGGCTCCAATATCTTAGAAACCCTCTCCACCTCCTCCTCATGAACATTAGCACCATTAAGGTAGATACTTATCCTCAACTTCTCCTTCAAAACCCTGGCACTTCTCATTTGGCTCGCCATGAACCTCCTAAATATTAAATCATAGACCTTAAGGTGGTTTGCCGTAACCCTAATAGCCAGCTGAAGCAAACCTGTGTTAATTAGGTTCCTTAGGTCATCACTATCGATGGGCCTTGTCGGCCTTATACACTCATGGGCCCCAATCTCCTTGCCGCCCCAGGCCCTGCCCACGAAATAATCAGCCCCAACTCTCTCGCTTATGTACTCCTTAGCAATGCCAATGCCCACCGTTGATACCCTGGTACTATCCGTCCTATGATACGTTATAAGTCCCGACTCAAATAATTCCTGGGCAATAGCCATCGTTTGCTCAACACTTAAACCGAGTATGTTTGCTGAGTCCCTAAGTAAGGCGTCTGTTGTGTATGGTGGTGCTGGATTCAATTCCTCCTCTTCCTCACCTACCTTAGTTACTCTAACCTTAACCTCAACGTCCGTTGATTTATTCCTATGCATCGCCTTTAGGGCTTTTATCAATTCCTCCTTATCCGGCGGTATGTTCAACCTTACCTTTACACCATTACTCAAAGTCATGGTTACTGAGTATACCTTATCCCTCCTACTCTCGTCATACCTCTCTATTATCCAACCAAGGACTGGAGTCTGAACCCTACCAGCTGATAAAGTCCTTCTACCGAACTTCTCCTGAACAATCTGGCTAAGCCCAAACCCAATCCATCTATCCTCAATCCTCCTCACCAATTGAGCGCCAACCATGCTAAGGCTTATGGCCCTTGGATTTGTGATCGCATCAATGATGGCCTTCTTAGTAACCTCATGAAATTCAATCCTAACGATATTACTCACGTAGGGCCTAAGCATCATGTAAACATCCCAAGCAATCTTCTCACCCTCGGCATCCGGGTCCGTACCAATCATTACCTGGTCAACCTCTGTGGCTATGTCCCTTATCGCATTTACTATGTCCATGGCATCAACAAGCTTAACACCGTGGATCTTACAAACATCCACATCCTCGGTATACGTCTCACCACCAACAGGGCACCTCTTTATTGTTCCATAGATCGGTACGAAATTATTACCGGTCTTAAGTATCCCATAATAATCAATAATCTTCCCCGCCCTTAAAGCCGGCGCGAGTTCCTTTACATCGGCCGGACCCGCCGGTATTAAATCCCACATGTGGCCCTTAGTAGCCGTTATCAGTAGGTATAGGTTGCCTAGGGTAGCTTCATAAATTATTAAAGGACCAACATTCCTCCTGGTGGGTACTCCAAAGAAGCTCGCTATTGTCCTAGCCTTAGTCGGTGATTCGACAATTACGAATGCTGTCCTTAACGGATCCTTCTCGAGGAATTGATTGGGTATCTTCCCAAGCATTATATTCCTTATTAAGTCCCTCTCACTCCTGATCCTCTTCATTAAATCATCTATGTTAACCTCATTAATGTCCTGGATCTTAACATCCTCAAGCCTATACCTTAAATTCCTAATTAAACCATTGAACACCTTCTCATTATCCACTATAAGCACTGATAAGCCCTGGGAGACACCACCAACGTAAAGCCTTGATGTCCTACCACTACCCTGGATGTACGTCGTCACGTCAGGTATGATCACGTAAAGCTCACCACCCCTATACTCAAGACCAACCTCGTTAGATTGCTCTATCGCTTTTCTAATGTTGGGATCACTCAATAGTTTGTTCACTAAGTCTACGGCCTCCTTAATCACGTCAGCCGCGTACTTATCAAATCCACTCAATTCCTTATTCTCCTCAATAGCCTTTAACAAGTTATTTATTTGCTCTTGATTTAGTGCCGTTAAGTTCCTAAGTCTCGCAACGACCCTATCAATGTCATTTCTCAGGTATTGGGGGACGACATTCCTAATGGTAAATAGAAACATTAGGTACCTTATTGGTGTGAACTCCTCAAGTCTTAGCCTAAACCTCATGCGTGGAACGCCCACGAAGACCACATACGCGATTCTCTGCGGCAAATCAATGCCCCTAACTAGGGATGACCTAGACGTAGCTAGCCCAATTAATACATCAATTTTCCCTTCCACAAAGTCATTAAGTAATGACTTACTCGGCTTTAGGTAGGACGCAGCCTTAACGCCATTTTTATTTAATGCCTCAAGCAATTCATCAACAATGTCCCTAAGGTCCGGTGGTACGTAAATTATCCCACCACTGCCCAGCCTCTTTACGATGTCAACCGCCGTACTTATTAGGGAATCTCTGGGCCTTACGTAGACATCAACCACGTTTCTTAACCCCTCAGCCCTACCGCCAGTCTCAAAGCCAAGGAACTCCCTAAACAGGAATAGCCTAGCTGTCCTCCTCATCCTCGTTAATGCGCCCGAGGCTATTAGTATGCCAATGTTGTTACTCTTTATGTAGTTGGTCAGTTCCGCATTCAACCTCTTAATATCCTCCCTAATCTTATTAATTTCCTCCTCACTCGCCCTAAACCTAATGGCTTTCCTAAGCTTCTTCATTAAATCAACCACCGTTAAAGCCTTACGGAGAGCCTCCTCATTAATGCCGAGCAATAGTAATAGCCTATCAATGTTCTTGCTTGACGCCTTAAGGACGCTATCAACATCATCGACGAAGATCAACGAAAACCTATACCTACTAAGTAGGTCCATGTGCCTTGGCAGGAAGGCATTGGTTACTATTAATATGTCGAAGTTGCCATCCTCAATGGTCTTCATAGCCTCGGTCAACTCCTGCTTGGAAAGTATTGAGGATGCCATGACAATCCTAACATTAACGCCCATCTTATTCACATAATCACTTAATCTTCTATGAACATCATAGGCTAAGGTTGATGTTGGGACGACAATCAACACTCTTCCTCTTCTCTTTAAAGCCACGTACAGCGATGCAATCATGCCAAACGTAGTTTTTCCACTACCCGTTGGCGCAACTATTGCGAAGCTCTTACCCTTAATAATCCTCCTAGCCCATAACCTCTGGGCACCCCACATGTTAGTTCCAATTATTTTCCTGAACATATCTGCAAACTCGTTATACTCATTAACCAGGTTCGCCAACGACCTTAACCTATTTATGGTTCCAAGCTTTTCTAGCATGTTCAACACCTCAATGGTACTTGCAACCTTCTTTGGCACGTCAGGTAGGCACCTATGGCATGGCAATCCAGAGGCAAGCCTATCCGATGTTATGTCCCCTCCACAGTTTGGGCATGCTCTTCGGTATATTACTAATGGTTGTTTCTCCATTTAATTCTTCATCACATTAACTAAAACCCCTTAATAAATATTCGTCGCCAACGCGAAATCTTAATTGTTAGTATTAAATATTGATATTACATTGGTATTGCTTGAGTAGTATGTCGGTTAATACGGGAGGCATTCAGGACTATGTGCGGTACGTATACATAATGTCGCTAGTGTCTGCCCTGGCCATGGCTATTGCCGTGGATTACGTACTTACTGAGTTGTGGATTTACGGTACTGCGGACTTAACAATACTTGTGATAACGCCTGTGTTTATGTTTATGCTCTCGATGCTTATTATCTCATCAATAACTATGATCAAGCAATTAAGGGGTAGCTTCGGCAGGCTATCGTCTAAGGCTAAGGCGCTTATGATAACGTACATCGCATTCTTCATGATAGCGTTGATATACTTCACCTACATATCGATAATTCATTATGCAGGTCTAGGGCTTACGATCTCAGACCCACAGTTGGTTGGCGATCATTACCTCGGCTTTGGGCTTGCACTTTATGATGCAGGTTTGTTGACCACTTCATGGCAACTCGTTGAGGATTTATTAAACAATAAGTTATCATCATTGTATAAGTTCTTTATTATGATGTTCAAGTCTCATTCGAACGATGACGATGATACGATCATTATTAAGTAAAAATCCTAAGTTGGTATTACGTAGGTTACGGAATAGCATGATTTTAAAAATAGGTAATGCGAAAAACTAACGTATGCGCGTTGCTGGTTTGGTGGCTGATTTACTCATGAGGACCTGTAACGCGAGTTCCGTGGAGAGACAGTCATTTATTGATGGGTCTAGGTACATGATTCGATTTAGTGATAATCACAATATGGAGGTGCACCTGGTGGATAAGGGTGAAAGGCTTTTTGCTGAGTTCTGGGTCAATACGTATGCAACACCCCTAATGATAATTGAGTACGTATACACGGACATAAAGCCATCGAGTATTTGCGAGGAGATTTGCGAACTAATACGTATAATTAATGAATCATTGATGAAGCAGGGTGAAAAGGGTAATAGAAATCAAGCCATTCAACCTAAATAATCAAGTATCCCACCCTTCCTACCCGTGGTTGTGACCTCCGTACCAGGTGACAAGTCATTAGCTAATATCCTTATCAAGTCACTCCAGGCTAGCGTATTTCTGATTGCCCAATCAATTAATTCCTGGGTATGGTTACTTAGTATTGAAAGGAACTTCTGCCAATTAATGCCTATCCTAGCTAATTCCCTGCTCCAATGTTCCCATAAATACCTCGCAACCTCATTACCAAACCATACGGAGAAGGAGTCGCAGCCAGGCCCAGTGCATACACTCCTTCTCTTCACTATCCTATCTTTAATGTCCCTGGGTTCAGGTGGTATCGGGAGTGCCATTAATACCTAATACTACGTTGGAAATGAGCATTATATTAAGCTACTGCCCAGGTATTACGGTTCAAACTCCACTCATACGTTCGTCAAATCATCAATTATCCTCTTATCATTTATTAATAACCATCCATCCTCATCACTCTTCACATCACCCCTATACTCATACCTACGCAGTAGGGCGTTAAGTAATGCCTTACCATCAAGTGTCTTAACATGGAGTTCCTTATTGAAGTACCTATTAATATTCTCGATATCCCTAAGTAGGAACTCAACGGCGTTTGGGTGGTTCGTCTTTACGGCACTGCCCCAATCAATAATCACCAATTCATCACCAGTATTGACAATATTAAACTCACTTAGATCTGCGTGGATTATCCTACCCAAAATGAATGCCTTCTCTATGTACTTAATTATCGTTAGGTAGGCAGACTCAGGATCCTCTGGTGGTGCGTCCTTAATCAACGGTGCCGGCACACCACTAACTCCCCTGTAACTTATGAATTCCATCACCAGGATATTCCTATTGAAGGTTATTGGCTTAGGCACCCTAACACCTGCATTATAGGCATCACCCAAATTACTGAACTCCTTCCTGCACCAATACTCAATGAGCTTCCTAGTATTCGTAATCTTAACGCCAGTAAATCGCGGATCGCCAAGTAAGTACTTATACCTACCCCTAATGAACTGGGCTGTGGATGTATAGAATATTTTTAGGGCTATGTCAGTACCATCGGGCGCCTTAGCCCATATTACCTTAGCCTCCTTACCCTGCGCGACTGGTCCATAAACCTCATCAACAACGCGCCTATTCATTAGCTCCCTTAGGGCGTCTATTGTGTATTGATTAAATACATCATCAACGGTCTTTAATTGATCAACATCCTTTATCCTAAACCTCCTACTCTCCACTCTCTCCCGAATAATCCTGTCAATGTCGTGAGTACCCACTGAGGTAATGAATAATGCAGCACTTTATATATCAGTTTAGTCCATAAGATTCGTTTTGCTTACTTTCATGGAAAATATTCTAATGAATTCAATAAATAAGAATGAATTAAAATGTATGCAAAAGGCTAGAGTTAGTAGGTATTGTACGATTGAAGAAGAAAAAAGATTTAAAAGTATTTCTAATGAAAAACAATTTAGGAAATATGGCTTTAGTTCAGCAAGACGAAACATGGTTCATGCGTAGGCTCGTTAACCTCCACAAGATGAAGAGACCAATTGGTAAGATTATCGTTAATCCAGACCTCTGCAAGGATTGCAAGTTCTGCATTGAGTTCTGCCCTAACGGGGTTCTTGAGGAGTCTAAGGACGTTAATTTCAAGGGTTATCACTACCCAGTTATTAAACCAGGTAAGGAACTTGACTGTGTAGCTTGCAGAATGTGTGAGAAGGTTTGCCCTGACTTCGCAATCACTGTTGTCTCCGAGGAGTACATAACGTACGATAAGTACTACGGGGTGAGTAGGCATGCCCACGGTGGCTGAGCTCTATAAGAAGGACCTGGATAAACTGTTAAGGCCCGGCATTCACTTCCTAGACGGCAATACAGCGGTTGCTGAGGGTGCGATAACCGCTGGTTGCAGGTTTTACGCTGGTTACCCAATAACCCCATCAAATGAGATAGCGGAGTACATGTCGTATAGGCTACCGCAGGTTGGTGGTAAGTTCATACAGATGGAGGACGAGATAGGCAGTATAATGGCCGTGCTCGGAGCGTCAGCGGCGGGGGTTAAATCAATGACCGCGACATCGGGCCCAGGCTTCTCACTAATGCAGGAGGAGATTGGGCTTGGCTCAATGCTCGAGATACCGGCGGTAATAGTTGACGTAATGAGGGCCGGCCCATCAACTGGAATACCAACATTGCTTGGGCAGGGTGATATACTTCAGGCTAAGTATGGCTCACATGGTGATTACGAGATAGTGGCCTACTTACCCGCCAACCCTCAGGAGGCCTTTGACTTCACGATAAAGGCGTTCAACATGGCTGAGAAGTACAGGGTCATCGCCATCGTACTCTCTGATCAATTAGTTGGGCATATGTATGGTAAGGTTAGAGTCCCTGAGTTTGATGAAATAGAGATTATCGAGAGGCCGAAGCCCACGGTACCCCCAGACCAGTACTTGCCCTATGATAGCAGGTACCTGGTGCCTCCAATGGCAATAGCGGGTACTGGTTATAGGGTTAACAATGAGTCATTGACACACACTGATAAGGGATACCCAACAACCGATAAGGATGCATCATTCAAGTTGGTGATGAGGCTTGTCCGTAAAATTAGGGAGAATGAGAAGGAGATAGCTGAGTGGGAGGAGTACATGCTTGATGATGCGGAGTACGTTATTGTATCCTACGGCTCAACATCAGGTTCTGTGAGAAGGGCGATAAAAGTGTTGAGGACGCAGGGTTATAGGGTCGGCATGCTCAGGCCGAAGACCGCGTGGCCATTCCCTGGTTGGGTCGTGGAGAACCTAGTCTCTAGGGGTGTTCAGAAGTTCATAACCGTGGAGGTGAACATGGGGAAGATGTACCACGTGGTTAGGGAATTCTCTAGGGGTGTTCCTGTGGAGCATATACCCTACGCCCCCGGTTATATCCCTGACCCTGATTATGTGGTAAACAATGTGAAGAAGGTGATCGAAGGATGAGCATGGAGGCCGAAGTAACAACCACCGGTATTAAGGTGGAGCTGCCCAAGTCTTATGAGGATATTAAGGACTTAATAAGGATCGATAGGCTACCACACATTTGGTGCCCTGGCTGTGGCTTAGGAATCCTACTAAAGTTATTGGCTAGGGCTATAAAGAATTCGGGGATACCCATTGAGAAGCACGTGATAGTCACAGGCATAGGCTGCACGGGTAGGATTGGTGGATACCTAAAGCTTGATGCGTACCACGTAACCCATGGTAGGGCCATACCCTTTGCCGTTGGGCTAAAGATGGCGAATCCAGAGCTTGAGGTAACCGTGGTCGGCGGTGACGGTGACATCCTCGCCATTGGTGGTAACCACTTCATACATGCGGCTAGGAGGAATGACGACATTAACGTAATAATAGTAAACAACTTCATATACGGAATGACAGGTGGTCAGTACAGCCCAACCACGCCTAAGGGTGCCAAGACGACTACATCCCCATATGGCCATTACGAGAATCCATTCAACGTACCATTACTGGCGTATGCCGCGGGAGCCTCATACGTGGCTAGGTGGACGGTTCTTCATCAGAATGAGCTTTATCAATCTCTCCTCGAGATGTTTAAGGTTAAGGGTTTCGCAGTAATTGAGGTATTATCACCCTGCATTATCTATACCGATAGAAATGCCATGGGTGATGCTGTTGATTTAATGAAGGTACTAAAAGAGAGACCTGTGATAGATCATAACGCAAACTTAGCTGATCTAGACATTGACTTTAGCATGAGGAAGATTATCCTGGGAAATTTTGTGAAAAGGGAGAGACCAGTATCGTATGGATAGTGATCATGGATTTTAAACGTTTTTCTTATAGTTACGTATAATTTAAAATAATTTTTGTCAAATTAGAATAAGATTTATTAAGGTTTCATAATTATTTATCAATAGAAAAATATGCAACAACAGCTCGACCAAATACGTATCAGGCTTATGGGGCTTGGCGGTCATGGCATAGTCTTTGCTGGTAGG
The DNA here is from genome assembly GCF_000148385.1 of Vulcanisaeta distributa DSM 14429. GTDB lineage: Archaea > Thermoproteota > Thermoprotei > Thermoproteales > Thermocladiaceae > Vulcanisaeta > Vulcanisaeta distributa. The sequence continues at coordinate 2,129,836 of NC_014537.1, forward strand.
CTCCTTGGTATGGCAGCGGCAATGGGAGGTCTTGATTCAGTGCTGACAATAACGTACAGCCCTGAGCAGAGGGGTGGTTGGTCTAGGGCTGACCTTATAATAGCTAAGGAGATGGTTGATTACCCACTCGTTGATGAGGCCGATATATTCCTCGCAACTACACAGCAGGCATTTAGTTTAGAGTTTAAACGTCTTCGTAAAGGCGGCGTGTTCATTTATGAGAGCACAATCTATAAACCGTCAATTCCAGATGCAAACGACTATTTAGTAATTCCGGTACCCGCCACAGAAATTGCGGAGAACGTGACCGGCAGGAGATTGACTATGAACGTGGTTTTAGTGGGTGTCATAACGGCCGTTCTTGAGCCGTTATTGAAAGAGGAGCACATAATTAACGCAATAAGGAATATGACTAGGAGGGCCGGTAAGCTCGATGCCTCGATTCAGGAAATGAACATAAAGGCGTTTCAGGCAGGTCTTGATTACGGTAGGAAGTACTTACAGGGGTTAAGGTGATTTGATGCCGACCAATAGAATACTTATCCTGGGCGGTGGTATTGCTGGTATTGAAGCTGCACTGGCCTTAGCTAACATGGGTTATAGGGTTACGCTTGTTGAGAAGTCCCCGGCCATCGGCGGTAAGATGGCAATGCTCGACAAGACATTCCCAACCCTCGACTGCTCAATATGCATAGAAGGACCATTAATAAGTGATGTTGCGAGGCACCCATACATTGAATTGCTCGCCCCCGCTGAATTACTTGACTTAACAGGGTCGCCAGGCGATTTTAAGGCTAGGATACTTGTTAAACCAAGGTACGTGACTGACGACTGTACTAAGTGTGGTCAATGCGAGGATGTATGTCCTGTGATTGTCCCTAGTGAATTCGAAGCAGGTATTGGTGCCAGGAAGGCGATATACCTACCATTTCCACAGGCCGAGCCAGGAATATACATGCTCGACATCGATCACTGCTTGAATAAGCCACCGAATTACTTCCCATGTGATAGGTGTGCCAAGGCTTGCGATAGGAACGCCATAATATACACGATGATGCCTAAGGTCATAGAGCGTGATGTTGCTGCCGTAATTGTATCAACAGGCTTCGACTTAGAGAAGGGCGATATACTTGGGGAGTATGGTTACGGTAGGTACATGGACGTAGTTACGTCGCTTGAGTTCGAGAGATTGGTTAACGCATCGGGACCCTCAAGCGGTGTCGTTATTAAACCGAGCACTGGTGAGGAGCCGGAGAATATACTTCTTGTGTCCTGTGTTGGTTCAAGAAATAATAGATATAATGATTATTGCTCCGGGTTCTGTTGCACATACCTGCTTAAGCAGGGTATATACGCTAAGGTACTTCATGGCATTAAAAATGTGACTATAATGTACATGAATGATGTTAGGACATATGGTAAGGGTTTCGAAAGCTTCTTCGACAGAGCACTTAAGGAGGGTATAAACATTGTTTGGGGTAGGCCTGAAGTCCTTGGCGAGAGGAATGGTAAGATCGTTGTTAGGTTCGAGGATACGAGGAATAAGAAGGTCGTTGTAAATGAGTATGACATGGTCGTACTAGCGCCCTCCGTAAAGCCTGTGGGCGATATGAATAAGTTAAGTAAAATACTAAATATATCATTAAATAGGGTTGGTTTCGTAAAGACCGACCCAGCTAACCCAACATTAACGACGAGGCCTGGAATCTTTGTAGCCGGTTCAGCGAGTGGCCCTAGGGATATTTCGGAGTCCGTGGTTACCGGGTTAGCCGCTGCGGTGCAGGCGATTAGGTATGCAAGCCCTGGGGTGATTGAGGAGGAGAAGTATGAGGAGACCATAGAGCCATACCCAATTAGGGTCGGGGTCTTCGTCTGTCATTGTGGTACGAACATAGCTGGTGTCGCTGACGTACCCGCATTAGTGGAGGCTGCTAAACAAATGCCTGACGTAGTTCATGCAGAGGATCTCCAATTTGCATGTGCGAAATCATCACTAGATAGGATAACCCAGGTGATTAAGGAGAAGAAATTGAATAGGGTAGTCGTTGCATCATGTTCGCCAGTCACGCACTTGAGGTTTTTCCAGGATTCTGCGAGGAGGGCTGGTCTTAATCCGTATCTCGTGGAGATGACGAACATTAGGAACCTGGATACGTGGGTCCATAACGACAGGAAGGTGGCCACAGAAAAGGCAAAAGACATGATAAAAATGGCCGTGGCCAAGGTCCACCATATGGTGCCATTACAGACAATAAAGCTGCCGGTGATTAAGAGGGCGTTGGTCATTGGTTGTGGACCTGCAGGGCTGGCGGCAGCCACGGGGCTGGCTGGCGCAGGCATTGAAACTATACTTGTTGAGAAGTCTAATGAGTGCGGTGGCATGCTTAGGCGCTTAAATAGGCTTGAGCCTGAGGGTATTGAGGCTAGGAAGTTACTTGATAGGATGGTTGAGGAGGCTAAGGAGGTTGGTGTTAAGTTCATGCTTGGGACAACAATTAAGGATGTGTCTGGCTTCACGGGTAACTTCCACGTTATCCTAAGCAACGGCGTCGAACTCGACGTAGGCGCAATAATAGTGGCCACGGGGGCCAAGCCTTACGTACCGACAGAGTTCAATTATGGTAAGGATCCAAGGGTATTAACAACGCTAGACCTTGAAAATGGTAAGACCGTCGAGGGTAAGAACGTAGCAATAATAAACTGCGTTGGTTCTAGGACCAGTGGTAGAGGATGTTCAAGGTATTGCTGTGCCGTAGGTCTTAGTAAGGCAATTGAATTAAAGAGCCAGGGCAAGAACGTAGTCCTAATCTATAGGGATATAATGGGCGTGAATCCTGAGGTTGAGGACCTATACAAGAAGGCTAGGGATGCTGGCGTGCTCTTCATTAGGATTCCTAGGAAGGCTGAGTTAACCGAGGCCATAAGAATGGATACTAATAAGTTAATAGTCCATGACGTTGAGTTAGGGGATGATGTTGAGGTGCCGTTTGACAACATAATCCTCAACATAGGTCTGGTACCCAGTGAGGATACTGACGAGACATCTAAGATCTTGAGGCTTTCTAAGGATCAGGAGGGCTTCCTGATGGAGGCCCACCCGAAGCTCGGCCCAGTGGACACCATGACCCCGGGAATATTCATAGCTGGCGCAGCTAGGGGCCCAAAGAACGTGGCTGAGGCCATTGCCGAGGGCTATGCAGCTGCCTCAAGGGCGTTAATGATGCTTGCCCAGGGCTATGTCACCAAGGAGCCGTTCATACCGAAGTTTGACTGGTCCAAGTGTACTAAGTGTGGTCTCTGTATTAAGGCTTGTCCGTACGGCGCCATTAGGGGTGTTCCGGGTAAGTGGATTGAGCACATACCAGCCGCCTGTCAGGGCTGTGGTGCGTGTGTGGCTGAGTGTCCGCAGGATGCCATAACGCTTGATGCCATGAGTGATGATGTTATTTTGGCTCAGGTTGAGGCTGCTTTGGCTGAGGAGCCTGAGAAGAAGGTGATAATGTTCACATGCGCCTATTGTTCGTATTGGGCTGCTGATAATGCCGGTATATTTAAGATGCAGTATCCGCCCTATGCGAGGATCATTAGGCTTCAGTGCAGTTCTAGGTTGGCTTGGAAGCATGTTAAGCGTGCTTTTGAGCTTGGTGCTGCCGGTGTGTTTGTGACTGGTTGTAGGCTTGGTGACTGCCACTACATAACCGCAAACTACAACACAGTAAGAAGATTCGAAAACTGGAAAAAGAGACTAAAAAACATAGGCGTTAGGGATGAGAGGTTCCAGTTAAGGCTGTTTGGTGCGCCTGATGTTGTCGACCTTGTTGAGGCTATGAAGGAGGCTGAGAGGGTTGTTAAGTCGGTGACCAAGGAGGAGATTGAAATGACAAAACAAAGAATCAAGCAATTAAGGTGATGGGGGATGCCGGTAACCGTTAATTTCGAACTCAGGGAGGAACTACTTAAGTTAGTACCCACCCTAAGCCTCTGCTACCAATGCGGTACATGTAGCACGTACTGCCCAATAACTGATGAGTCCTATAATATAAGGCTCATCGTTAAGAAGGCTCAGCTTGGCGTTGTTGATCCAAAGGACTTTAAGGTCATTTGGGACTGCGTTACCTGTGGCACCTGCCAGGCCCTGTGTCCCAATAATGTCGAGATCGTTAATCTCGTGGAGGTTATTAGGACCATGGCCATGAAATCCAAGGTCTTCCCAACAAAGATTAATGAAATACTCTGGAAGATATACGAGAACCAGAACCCATGGGGTTACACCGTCACCGACAAGAGGAGGTTCCTATCCCAATTCAGTGGTTTAATTAATAATGAGAATCCAGACGTTGTAATATACCCATGCTGCCTATCGGTCGGTGACCCAAGGCTTCAGAGACATATCAAGGCTTTGATCAGGGTATTGACTAAGGCAGGCCTTAAGGTGGGTATGTACACTGGTCTATCCTGCTGTGGCGACATAATACTTCACACCGGCAATAAGGCATTTTATGAGGAATACACCACTAAGCTCAGGGATTCAATAATGAATAATGTTAAGGCTCCAATAATAGTTACACTATCACCACACTGTGAATACGCACTTAAGAAGTATCTTAAGGGTGTTAAGGTAGTTCACTACGTTGAGTTACTCGATGAGCTTATACGTAGTGGTAAATTGAAAATTAATAAGAAGGTCGACATCACTGTGACTTACCACGACCCATGCTACTTGTCCAAGCATCAAAGGGTCATTGAGGAGCCCAGGAGGGTTATCACATCAATACCAGGGGTTAGGCTTGTTGAGATGGTTCACTCAAGGGAGAAGTCACTGTGCTGTGGTGCTGGTGGTGGGGGTATAGCCCTTGAGACTAGGGTATCCACTGAATTATCAAAGCGTAGGTTGAAGGAGGCCGTTGACACAGGCGCCTCGGTAGTGCTCACGGCATGCACCTACTGCTTCAGGATGCTTGAGGATGCGAATAAGGTCATGAGAACAAACTTAAAGGTTATGGATCTAGTGGAATTTCTAGATAGTGTTATGGGTGATTAGCATGAGTGAGTGGAGGGGCATATCCGTATTTATCGAGCAGGACAATGGCGAGCTAGAGAGGGCATCACTTGAGATTTTAACGAGGGCTGGTGAGTTGGGTAGGAAGTTTAATGAGGAGGTTCTCGGCATATTGCTGGGTCATGAAGTTGGTAACCTGGTCCGGGAGTCCTCTAAGTATGGCGCCGATAAGCTCATAGCCGTTGACCACCCAGACCTAAGGCATTACAATAGTGATGCCTATACTGAAGTCATGGTATACCTAATCAATAAGTACAGGCCTAGGTACTTATTGCTGCCAGCCACGAGGAATTCCAGGGACCTAGCCGGTAGGTTAGCCGTGAGGTTTAGGACCTGCCTTAGCGCGCACGTGATAATGGTCGACATAGACGAGAAGGATAGAAAGTTGGTCACGGCCGTACCTGGCTTCGGCGGTAATATAGTCGCCACAGTTGTCTGCACCGGAGGCAAGCCTGAAATGGCCACGGTTAGTCCAGGAACTTACGAGGCGAGGCCAAGCGATAAGGAGGCTTCGGTTATCATGGAGTCTATCCCAGAAGACTTGGTAAGAAAACGTAGGATAGAACTCGTGGAGAAGAAGACCTCACCAATGCCTGACCTATCAAGGGCTGAAAAAGTCGTTGTGGCAGGGCTTGGGACTGGAGGTGATTTAGAGCTGATTAAGGAATTCGCAAACCTAATAGGCGCTGCTGTCGGCGTCACAAGACCACTCGCGGACATGGGCATAATGCCCAGGGACTACCAAATAGGCACCACGGGTGTCTCACTGAGGGCTAAGACCGTATTCGTATTTGGCGCCAGCGGTGCTCCACACTTCGTTTATGGCATTAGGGACTGTGGCACGATAGTTGCGGTTAATACAGATAGGGAGGCGCCGATATTCGAGAATTGTGATTATTGTATTGTGGCTGATTTATTTGATGTTCTTAAGGCATTGATAAAGGAGTTAAGGGGTGGGAGGTGATGGCTCCTCTCAAGAACATAATAGTCACGATGAAGGTGACGCCAAAGCCCGAGGAAATAAGGTTTGACCCAGTCACAAAGACTGTTGATAGGTCAAAGGCTACGAATGAGATAAACCCAGCTGATAAGAATGCCCTTGAGCTCGCACTACAGCTTAAGGAGAAGTATGGTGGTAAAGTCATAATACTATCCATGGGACCGCCATTCTGGGATCAATTCATAAAGATGGGCATAGCCATGGGCGCCGATGACGCAGTTTTAATAAGCGATAGGGCCCTGGGAGGCTCTGATGCCTTTGTAACGTCAAAGGTGCTTGCAGCAGCTATCAAGAAGATCGGTGATTATTCGCTCATCATTACCGGTGAGGAGAGCGAAGATGGCTCAACAGGCCAGGTACCACCTGGCATTGCTGAATGGCTGGGGATTCCCGCGGTGACTTACGTCTCCCAGGTTATTGACGTTACTGAGGATTCAATAATCATTAAGAGGACTATTAAGGGAGGTTATGAGATTGTTAAGGTCAGGATGCCTGCGGTAATATCCGTGGAGCTCGGCGTGAACACGCCAAGGTTCCCAGACTTTGAGAGGTTGCAGTGGGCCCAGAGCCAATTTAAGACTACGGTATGGAGTATCAAGGACCTTGGGCTTACCGAGGATGAGGTTGGCTTTAAGGGTTCGTTAACCGCCGTTACTGAATTAAAGGAGTTGAGACCTCGTGAGCGCCTACGCCAGTTCATTGAGGGTAGTCCTGAGGAAATAGCTAAGGAGCTCATTAAGAGACTTGGCCTAAAATGAAATTACCCCGCCAACTCATCTAATTGATTCAAAACATCCGCGTAACCACTTTGCCTTAGCTCATTGACCTCGTTCTTCTCGTACTTATATATTAAATCCGCCCTATTTGGTTCGAAGTCCCAGGGTGCAACCAGTATGTAATCACCAACCCTAAGCCACATCTTCTTCCTATACTTACCTGGTATTCTAACGAGTCTAACCTTACCGTCCTGGCAAACGGCCTTTGCCCTATCATCACCGACGAGTTCAATAACCTTAGCAAGCATTTCGCCTTCCCCAGGCAGTCGCACCTTACTACCCTGTTGGTTTTCCTTGGGCATCTACGATATTAAATCTCATACCTTTATAAACCCAACCTTCATCCTCAGCACATATCATTAAGTACGTACCTATCACTGCCAATCACGATTTCCAGGGCCTTTAGACCCTGGTTTTCAATGCATCTAGCCTCGTAACTTGGCACAGCAACATTGCCCTTGATAATATCACCCAACTTAACATTAATGACCTCCCTATTGCCTAACTCCATTAACTTAAACGTCCCCTGTGAATAAGAGAGTACGTAATAAGGCCTATTCGAGTAAATGATCACTGAACCACGAGTAAGGGGGACGAGGATAACACTAATACTTAATTTAGTAACCACCTTATCACCGCGTCCCCTAACCACACTCTGGCTTTCAGTTACTTTACTAGGCACGGCCTTATGTATCTTATAGGCTATGGTCCTTGCCAAACCCTGATCCGACAACTTAATGTCGAAGCCCTCCCCCACGTCCTCAACCCTAAGGAAACCGCTCCTCTCATCTTTGATTGTTTCCTTCCTAACGATATCGATTATTAACCGCCTCAATTGACCACTCATTGGTATGATACTCCTAATCTGAACAACGGCTCTCTCCCTCTCGTTAATCATATCCCTACACCTCGGGCACAGCTCCTCGCTATACCTAACCTTAACCTGCACCTCCTCATCATAGTCGCTAATGAGTTCATGAACCGAACCCCTAACCTTAACAACCGCCGTATTTAACCCATGCCTTAAGCTAAGGGTTTCAATAGAGGCATTGGTGACCCTACCCATGTACTCAATGGATTCAAGTATTAACTTCTCAATGACCTTTGGATCCCTCACCCACCTACCTCTATAGAGTATCGCACCACAGCTTGGGCACCTAACGATACCCACGACATCCCTCTTCACCCTGGCAAGTGGGTGGGTCTTCCTATAGCAGTCTGGGCATAATCCCTCAATTAGTATGTCAGTCTCCCTACCACACAACGCACATACCTTGCGCATTTCTCATTGGCGTTTTCAAGTGGGTTAAATAAATCCTTTCCATCACCATAATACTTAATACACCAAGCGCATTGAATTAATTGTGAGTAAGGACGTAGAATCAAGAATTATAGACATCGTCAATGAGATGAAATCCTCAGTCGTAAGTATAATAACGACTAGGCTCATGGTTGATGAGTGGTTAAATGCGACGCCAGTTAGGGGTCTCGGCACGGGCTTCTTCATCGATAATAAACACGTGGTTACGGCAAACCACGTGGTGCAGGATGCGACGGAGCTCGTCGTGGTAACACCTGACGGTGATGAGTATGAAGGTGAATTACTAGGTAGAGATCCTGAATTTGACGCTGCGTTAATTAGGGTTGAGGGTGCCCGCTCAGTTAAGTCCGTCAAACTTGGCGATTCCGATAAACTTAAGGTGGGGCAGATGGTAATAGCGATAGGATATCCGCTGGGCCTTCTCGGTGAGCCAACAGTAACTTTAGGCGTTATTTCGGCAATTGGTAGGAGCATAAGGACACCCATGGGCGTTCTTGAGGGCTTGATACAGACAGACGCAGCTATTAATCCAGGTAACTCAGGAGGTCCCTTGCTTAATCTCGATGGTGAGGTTGTTGGCATGAACACCGCAATAATAGCTGGTGCCCAGGGGATTGGGTTTGCCGTTCCGATAAACCTGGTTAAGTTAACTATTGATGAAATACTAAAGTTCGGTAGGGTTGTTAGGCCTAGGTTAGGTATATACGGCGTTGACCTCAGCAAACCCATGGCCAGGTACTTTAGGTTGCCCGTGGATAGGGGTGTTCTCGTAGTTGGTGTTTTACCTGGCTCCCCAGCTGATGATGCCGGTCTTAGGCAGGGTGACGTAATCACGGCAATAGATGACGAGGAATTATCAAGTATAGTGCAACTAAAGGTTCACCTGGCCAGGAGGTTTATTGAGGGTAATAGGGTTTTTGATTTAACGGTGGTCAGGGGTAGGACAAGGTATAGGATTAAGGTCAGTATCTAAGTTATACTTTCTAAGGAATTATTAAAAATTAAGGCTAATGAGTTTAGGTCAATGAGTGAATTAGTACTGCCTGATTATTCAGGTATGAGTATTCAAAACCTAGCCAACACATTACTATCGCACTTCGGTACAACACCTAGAGGCCCTAAACTAAGGCTTGACCTCGACCTTAACGACCGCGTTGTCTTAATACTAATTGATGGCCTTAGTTACAGGGATTTAGTAAGCGTCATGGGTGACCCATTACCCGTAAGCAGACTATACAGAATAACCTCCGTATTCCCCACAACTACGTCCACGGTATTAACAACACTATTCACAGGCCTAAGCCCTGGCCAACACGGGGTCCTGGGCCCCAACATTTACATTAAGGAGATTGGAACCATAGTTAATACGTTATCGATGGGTCCAGTGATTGGTGAGAGGGATGGACTCCATAAAATGGGCTACGACCTAAAGAAACTCTTTCCTATAAAAACGACGATATTCGAAGAATTGGGCAATATGGGTATAAGGAGTAGGGTGTATGTACCCAAGGGCTTATCAGGTGGCTTATCGAGGATAACATACGCTGGTGCTGAGATTGTTGAGTACGTAACGCCATACGATGCAGTAATAAACGCGGCGAGGTTCCTAGGCGAATATAAGGTTGGTTTTGTGCATATTTACATAACCACCGTCGACTCCGCGGCGCATAAGTACGGGCCGAGCTCCGAGGAATGCGGTGCCGTGATCAGGGAGACCGTGGATTCCGTGATTAGGATGGCGAAGAAGTACATGACTAACTTCACGGTATTAGTAACGGCGGATCACGGGCATGATGAGGTCAAGAACAACGTTAAGGCTAATGATGTACAGGGACTAATGAGGCTACTGCATGTACCACCCTACGGTGATGCAAGGGCCATATACCTCAGGCTTAGTGATAGGGCGAGTATTGATGAGTTAACCGCATTACTTGGTAGGTACAACGTGGCTGGGCGCTTCCTTAGTAGGGATGAGGCAATAAGCATGGGCTTGTTCGGTGAAGTGTCAAGTGATGTAATTGATAGGGTTGGTGACGTAATATTCATACCGAACAGCGGCTCAGCCTTTATCTACCTGTATAAGCCGGATAGCGAGGAGTTGCTAACCCTCAGGGGTCAGCATGGAGGCTTGACCGAGAGGGAATTATACATACCCCTGATTCAATTATAGCGTTACTCACCAACTAACCTGCCCAACCTTCTGCGTGACTTCTTTATCTGGTTAACCATCCTCTTCATCAGTTGGTAATAATTCAGTAGTTCCTTAACATCCTTCGGCGTTACACCAGCGCCCTTGGCTATCCTACGGATTCTCGACGCATTAATTATGTCTGGGTTCAGTAACTCCTCCTTAGTCATTGAATCAAGTATGTGTCTCCACCTCCTGAGCATTTCCTGGGCATTACTCATCTTCTCCTCATCAAGCATCACGGCCCTATACTGCATTGGTAACATGCTCGTTGGCAATAATTCCAAGATCTTACTGAGGGGTCCAAGCTTCATTATTGAGTCAATCTGCTTCTTAATGGTTAGTAGGTTTATCTTACCCTCCTCAATCTCCTCCATGATCTTGCTCTCCTCCTCAATGGCCCTTATCTTCTCAATCAATGCCTCAAGGTCGCCCATGCCCAGTAATCTCGATACGTACTTATTGGCATCAAAAACCTCGATCTCATCAATATCCTCACCAACACCAATGAACTTAATCCTCGCACCACTCCTTATAACCGAGGTTAATGCACCACCAGCCTTCGCAGTGCTATCCATCTTCGTTAGGAAAACACTATGTATTGGTACATACTTCATGAAGGCCTCTGTTTGGGCAGCGGCTTGCCTACCGACTGTGGCATCAATCACGAGCATTACCTCGTCAGGCTTAGCCTCATCATAAATAGCCTTAGCCTCCTTCAGTAGCTCCTCCTCATTCCTATGCCTACCCGCGGTATCAATTATTATTAAATCAACCCTGTTCCTCTGCATATACTCAAGGCCATGCCTCAATATGGCTATGGGATCCTTAGAATTCTCCTCACCATAAAATAGGGCGTTAACCCTCTCAGCTAATTGCTTAAGCTGGTGATACGCGCCGGGCCTGTAGGTGTCGGTCTCGATAAGCCCAACCCTCAAATTCCTCTTAATGTAGAACCTAGCCAGCTTGGCCGCTGATGTTGTTTTACCGCTACCCTCAACACCAATTAGCATTAACTTGTACGGTCTCTTACTAACGTTAACGTTAGGCGCCTCCTCACCTCCCAACGCCTTAACTAATTCCTGATATAGGAGGTATAGTAGGAACTCCTTACTTGTTATACCTTGGGGAGGCTTTTCCTGTCTGAATCTCTCCTCAATTGTCTTTGTTATTGATAAGACAACATCAGCACTAACATCAGCCCTCAGCAGTATCCTCTGAATCTCCCTTAAAACCTCCTTAAGCGTCGCCTCATCTATGTAGCTTAATCCCCTAATCCTATTAACCAGGTTCGTGAAGGCTTCGATTAATGGATTTGGCGCCACCGCAATCCACCTCCCTAATTAATCCCTTAAATAATTATTGCGGATATTGCTGTGTTTCGTAGTACTGAGACGTGTAATACTGCTGCGGGTAGTAATAATAACCCTGCGGGTATTGCTGCCCACAATAGTAACTCCTATAATAATTGAGGGTGTTCTCATCATTTAATGGACCTATTACATAGATACCACCTGGCCCTATCTCGTATATGAGCTTTATCGGCCTAATGGGCATCCACCTCATTTTCCTAATGAACATTATCCTAGCCAAACACCCAAAGTTACTATTAGCCATTGATATCTCCCTAAGGGATAGCATAATCACGCCACTAGCTAGGTACTCCTCGACGCCAAACCTACTAAGCTTATTCTCTTCACCCGTGGGTATTTCCGAGGTCATTATCGTGGTTACATCCTTAAGCCGCTTAAGCTGAAACACTAACTCCCTTAGGTACTCCCTAATCCAGATAACGTCTTGGTGGCTCATTATTATTAATGGTGCGATTGGGTCGATAACGAGCCTCTTAACATCATACTTCTTAACCTGCTCGATAATCATCTTAGCAAGATCCCTCGGGTCAAGGGTTATCTTCTCATCACGTGCATAGATCCTGAAGTAGGTCCTAAAATCGGCCATTATTAGCTTACCGCTTCTCTCGTAAGAATCAAGATCCCAACCTAGGGCATCACGGACACCCCTCTTGACATCCTCGGACGGTTCATCAACGGTCACGTACATACCCACCTCACCAAGCTCAGCACCCGTCCTTAGGAATGTCAAGCTAAATATCGTCTTTCCAGTACCAGCCTCACCGGCTATTAGGTAAACCTCGCCCCTCTTAAATCCGCCACTAAGTATGTAAGCGTCTAAGTAGTTAATACCGGTCAATGCCTTATCCTCATAATAGTAATAGTAATATGGGTATTGATCCTGCGGATACTGAATGGTCTGTGTATTATATGAATATTGGTAATAGGTCATTGTATCATTATAATAATTACCTGTTTGATAATTTCCATAGTAATTATAGTAATTCGAATAAGTATCCGAATCTGAAGTTGCTTGTCTCTTCATTGAATTCATATTATCCCGACAATAGCTATAAAAGTACTTATATATGTTGCGTTTCGTTAATGTTCCTTCGGCCTTACCTTAAGTTGAACATTAAACTTCTTCCTGATGTTCTCAAGCTTAGGTAAACCCTTAGAAATAACGGCGCCTATGTACGCATCAGGTACCTGAATAATCACTGAGCCATCCTCACCCCTAACAATTGATATCTCCTCAGGGGGTACGTACTTCCTCAAAACCCTCACAATCCTACTAATCAACCTCTTATCACTAACGGCCTGACTAACCTTACGTGCCTTACCTATAGGCGTTACAAAGATCTCCTCACCAAATACGTAGATCTCATACTCAACAGTGTCATTTATGAAGTCCTTAACAACAACGACCGGCCTAGCCAAGTCCTCCTCGCTCATGCCCTCGGGAACCTTAACGGTGAGCTCGAGACTATACACCTTCTGAACCTCTCCATCCTTCATGAAGAGGACCGTGTCTATTATTGACGGAAGCATACCAAGCTCCGTCCTACCTATGAACCTCTGGATCGCGTCTATGGGACTCGTTGCATGCACGACACCAACCATGCCAACACCAGCCAGTCTAAGGTCTATGTATAACTGGAAGTCCGCGGTATCCCTCATCTCATCAAATATTGTGAAGTCAGGCCTAGATAGTAACAGTAAATCATGTATTTCCTCAGACGATGCGTAGGTCTTCGATATCTGCGTTATCTCATTGGGTAGTATCATATCCCTTGGTGACTCCACGGTCTTAACGACCTTACCGAGGCTCATGTAGTACTCAGCCAATGCTTGGGCAAAGGTCGTTTTACCAGCACCTGGTGGACCTGCTATTAATATTCCCTCAGCCTGTCTACCCAGTCTATCGAGAACCTTAGGATGGAGTGAGTACTCCTCAAGTCTCCTCTTAATTAATGGCTTGACGGCGGTTATCTCAATCCCGTCAGACACGGGGGGTAATGCAACGACTATTCTATACTCACCATGCTGAATAATGAGTGAGTTCTCCCTCCTAATTTCAACCCTGGTATTACTATTGGCCATTAGTGACGCTGATATCAATTCCCTAACCATCCTCTCTAGGTACTCCCTACTAAGTGGTTCATTACTAAGCGGCACCAATTGCCAATTACCCGGCCTACCCTTCTTGGCATAGGGTATTGAGCCCTCCTTAAGGTGAACTGACATCGTGTCATTATCGAAGAACCTCTCAATCTCCAGCTTATCCTTATGCTGACCTATGAACAACGTCTCAATGCCCATGGCTCTTGAAATCTCAAAATTCATCTCATCGCTTGTCACCAGCGTTGCGCCCAACTCCCTCGCCAGCTCCCTGACTATCTCATCAACCGAGTGCTGGTCAGGCCTTGGTATTGACTTTGGGAGCACCGACACGTACTCGACCCTTATATCCTCAAGGCCAAGCTTATTTATTGAGTCCATGATATAATTCAACTCCCTAATACCCAGCCAACCCAATGCACCACCAGCCCTAGCCTCACTCTCGAACTTCCTAATTATCTCTGTATGTATCAATAACCTACCCCTAATGTTACCCCTCAATATTGCCTCTTTCAAACTCCCATCCAAGAACACCGATGTATCGGGTATGTAAATATTGCTTACTTGCATTCCGCCTATCGCTAAGTAATCGATACTAAGTACCCTTAATAAACACTTTTATTCATAATAAGCGAATTAATCGTTGCTTACAACGACAACACCATTAATATCCAACACAGCCTTTAACACCGAACCACCCGTAAGCTCAATGGCCTTCTCAACCTCAACCTTATCAGATAGCGCTATCATGCATCCACCCCCACCGGCACCCGTTAACTTTGAGCCGAGGGCACCAGCGTTCCTGGCTGCGTAAACCATTTCATTTAACTGCCGAGTTGATACTCCGAGGGCATCGAGTAATCCATGGTTAATATTCATTAAAACACCCATCAACTCCAGGTCACCCCTTTCTAGGGCCTCCCTACCCTTCCTAGTGATTAGCCCTATTGACCTTATTATTGGCTCTATCACATCCCTCATTGTCTCATACTTCCTCCTAACCATAGCGACTAAGTCCTTTGTCGTGCTCACCCTAGGCACATACCCAATTATCAATGGGACATTGGTCCCAGGCCTCACGGGCTCCATCACCGCATTATTACCCTCAGGCTTCACAAACATTATGCCGCCAAACGTAGCCATTGTGGTATCCGTGGGACTTGCAGAACCCTGAACATCCTTCTCGACCTGCCACGCAAGGCGCGCTAGTTCGCGCTTATCAATGTCGTAGCCCAACTCCTTTATGTATGCGTATATCGTTGCGACGGCCACGGCGGCTGACGTGCCTAACCCAGCACCAACGGGCATTTCTGACCGTATCTCCAGGTCAATACCGACCTTCTTATCGACATATCCCATGGCTAATTCAACAGCCCTCTTAACATAGCTTAACGCGGAGATAACCGCACCATAATCCGTCCTGGCAATTATATCACCGTTCTCACTAATCGTTACAGAGATGCCCGCCAATCTTAAATCCCTCGCATTTATATTGATTTTACCATCGCTCCTAGCCCTTGCCGTGACATAGACGTACTTATTAATAGCCATTGCCAGGGCTGGCTCGCCATAAACGACAGCATGCTCTCCATAAAGTATCACCTTACCGGGCGCCCTTACAGTAACCACGGACCTATGGGTAATTCAGGAAAATTAAATTCTTCCGTTAAATAACCTTGAACCACCTGGCTTACTAAGTTCAACGATCAAATTCGTTATGGTCCTACGTGCATCGTTAAGCCCGTAAATCACTGAGCCATAGCTGGGCACCAGTATAAACGCTCCAGTAATGAATAATCCACCAGCGATTAAGTAGTTGCGAAGTACTACTATGGCCAGTCCTAGGTATACTAATACGTAATCATTATTTATCACAGATGAATACCTAAGGATATCACTGTAGTATCCAAGCCTATAGAGTGCGGTCATTATCATGAATTGGCCAATGAAATTCTCAATAGCCACAACCACACTCACTAAATTAATGATTAATGGGCCAACCCGGATCACGACCATCACATCCACAGTCAGGGATAGCAGGGAGGCAAATATGGCTATGAATACGCCGACCTACCAACATCGTAATCCTCAGGGTATGCCTTAACCATCAGGTCGAAACCCCTCCTCACCAGGGTTGTGTATATGATTAGTAGTAGAATTGAGGCTAGGGCATTGGTTATGTCCATGGATATTGGCGGTAAATGAATTAGTATTCCCATGAGTGCGATTACGGAGAATGCATAGAATATGAATACCACTAGGTATAGTATGAAGCCCGCCATGATCACATTAACACCCTTAATGAGCGGGCTCAATTTATCAACGGTGTCATCGCTCATTACCAATATTATGGCGAATCGCACTTAAATAAATTATCATTAAACTCAACGAAAGGACCAACGGTATTAGAAATAGAGACTCCGTGTTAATTCTGTAAAACTCACCAGTTAGGTAACTTCCAATTGTTTGCCCAATTAACTGAAACACTATTAATAGGCTCATTCCATGGCCCCTCCTATTAATTCCAATTCTACCGCCCAACTCACTCTGTATTGCCGTAATGACTAATTGGGCACCAACCTGAAGCATGAGTAGGTAACCCACGACTGAGTATGTATTTTCAACTAACCCTATCACACTACCCACTGCACTAATTATCGTACCTAAGGCGAACAACCTGCTCCTATACCTATCAACGTAGAAGGTTAGGAATATCCCTATCATGATGTAGGCAGCGTATGAAATTGATACCAGGTAGCCCCAATAGACTGTGTTAAGCCCTAATTTGTAGATTACGTATATGGGTAATAACGTATTTATGGGCATTATGGCAATTGATATCATTAATGCCGATACATAAATCATTAATAAATCACCAGGTAAGTTGACAATGCTAATTAATTGATTGTATGAGCGTAGGAGTTCCCTAAAGGTTACTTTGCCAATTCTATTTCCCAGGGTCTCCTTAATTGTGAATTGCCTAATTATTGCAACAGCTACGGAGATTATCGAGGAGATTAAATACGCAAGTCTAATGCCGAATAGACCGTACTTATTAATTAAAAAGCCGCTGACAGGTGGTAAAACCAACCAAGGTATTTGGGGTAGTATTGACGTTACTAAAATTCCACTGGCGTATCTTTCCTGGGGCAGGGAGTCCATTAGAATCGCAAGTAGTGCAGGTTGGTAGAAGGATGCAGCCATGTTTAGTGCGTAGAATACCGCGAGTAATTGCCAATTGGGCGCTATGACCATTAGGAATGACATTACCGTTATTAGCCAAGTCCCTATGACAATTGATGATCTGCGACCTAAGGTATCCGTTAAGTATCCTCCTGGGATTATCGCAATTAACTGCACAATCATTGAGATTGAGTAGGTTAGGCCTATGTCTATGGCGTTGGCGCCAAGCATCTTTAGGTAAATTGAGAGGTAGGGCATCGTCATGGCATTACCGATTGCATAAAGGAACCAGGTAAGTAGCAGTATTCCCACGTTACCCGTTACGTAATACTTAATGTTCCTTCTTACATCATGCAATGAGAATCCCCTTTATCCGAGGGTTGTACATGATTTTAAAAGTATTATGAGCGTGGGGAGGAATTCAGTCATTTACCCATTCATCACTTGTTCAAGAGACCGTCGTCTCATCACAGGATTTAATAGTCATTCAAGGGCTTAAAAGACTTAAGTGCCGTGGCTTTATGGCAATACGTAGTAATGATCTTTAATTAACTCTTTAACGACCCTCTCATTGGCGTATATGGGAACTATTATTGGTAATGCGTATGGTGTTGGTACTATCATTAAATGAGGCGCACTCCTGCCATTATATTGATTGGCAACGGCATTAGTTTCAGCATCACCTGTTGAATAATTGTTACCAATCGCCATTTTCCTTAACCGTATTGGTAATATCCTTATGCCCCTGATTATTGATTTCATTCCCATCATACATTTTTCAGTGATTATGGAGGGTTTAAATACCTGTATGGTGTGAAGAGTACACTTGCTATATAGCAAGTGTAGTGAAAAAATTACTATATATGCTATATAATTTACGTAAATCTAAGTATGTGGTAATTAAACATTTTTCACGAAACCTTAACCCTAGTTACTGCGCCTCTTAAACATACTAACTGACAAATGCCGCAACCAACGCATGCCTTAGCATCAATAACTGGCTTCTTACCTAATTGAATTGCGGGGCAGTTAATCCGTAGACAATCACCGCAGTTATCGCAATACTCATCAATGATGCTAAACACGTATTTACCCAGGGAACTTTTCGAAATATGCATTACGGCAATGCCACGTGAATTAACAATACTTAATATATCCTGTAATGAGCCTAGGGGATTGCTTGGGTCGTAATTTACGACTTTGTAATTAGCATTAACCTTAGAAAGAATGCCTATGGCGTCACTACATTCATCCTCAGTTAGTGGAATTATAATGAGGTAATTACCATTGGTATTAACGATTTCACGGATTAGCTCCTCCCTACCCAATAATGAGCATGGATTGACTATAGCTATTAACCTGCCATAACCATAATTGGTCTTTAAGGACGCCAGTACAGCCATTAATGAATTGGTCACAAAATCGATTACCTGGTCAAAGCTTCTTGGTTCAAAGAACGTTGGGAGCATGTCGTAACTTGGCGTTAACCCCTCCGTATTAATTACGTGCATGTATGATGGGTCAATCACCATTATCGGTACCTCCCCCTGCCTCCAATACTTTGAGAAAAGCCATTCAATGAGCATCAATGGATCTCCTGGCTCCCGAAAAAAGAGTTGCTTAATGGCATCGTTAATTAAATCATTATACCATTTACTAACATCATCAGCCATAAGTCTCTCAACACCAACCTCCTTCATTAAGTAATCCCCAGTATCTACGACGTACTTAATACTAATTGAATCCTTGGGCAGTGGATTTATGTATAATGGCAGTATCATTGAGTAATTACCAATTTTATCAATGTGCTCCTTAATGAACGACCACGCAGAGCCGGATATGAGTACACCATCACCCTTCCCAATAATGGTAATATTATCACGAGACCTAACCCTGACCTCCTCAGGCAATTCCTTACGGAAACTACCCAATAATCGACTAGGCCCCCAACGCATGGGTTCACCCCAATTCTTATTAAACGTGGCCTCCCTATGCCTAATCCCAACACCATTAACGCCCTCGCCTACACTTAACCAAGGTCCTAACCTCACTATGTATGGTAGCTCAAAGGATTCGCCATAATCGCGGCTTTCCTTAATAGCCCTAACTAGGCTCCCTTGATCCCAGGGTTCCAAGCATGGCAGGCCTATTAATCCGCAAAATGGTCTTATGTCGTGAATGTCGTAGACAAATACCACAAGTGAGCCCCTAACTCTAGCGGTGCTTAAGGAACCTAGGGAATTTAGGAAGCCAACATCATCAATTAACACTGCGACATCCCTAAACATGCTTGTGAGGACCTCGGCCTCATTAATCGCATCCTCGGGGCTCATCTTTACATTAAATACTTTATTCATTAAGTAGGAGCCTGTTATGACTATGTCGTTAAACGAATTCCTTAATGCGTCCACAATCCTCATAATACTGCCTTTTACATCATGCACTGATTTCGGTAACTATACCGCGATTTAAAAAGTATTATTTTTATTACGAAATTGAAAGGTTTTAATAACTTTAATATTAAAGGTAATTATATAAGTGTATGAATGTGAGTAGCTGGGGCGCAATCGCTCCATCGATGATTAGGAGATACGTGATTATAACGTTAATTGCCCTAATCCTCGCATCAATTGGTGCTAAGGCGTTGACACCCGCTGTTAATAGTACGCACTTTATAATCTATGACTTAGCAAACGCGGGTTTATCATATGATCAAGCCCTAGACAACTACCTGGAACAGGCATACTCACTATACACAAGCACTTTAGGTATGAAAATGGCGCCACCATGTAATGGAAGTCAATACACGGTATACGTAGTGTCCTCTCTTCCAGGGTCAGAAGCAGGTATAACAGAGTGGGAATACACATATAATCCAAGCACCAATCAAATACTCAGTACCTGCATAGAGTACATAAACATAAGCGCCGGCTTATCAAGCCAGTGGCTCGAGCACACGGCCTATCACGAACTTGTCCACGTATCGCAATGGGCATACGTACAATACACGACAATACCCCAGAATTACCCATGGTATATCGAAGCTGATGCAGAGGGCACTGCGAGTTATTACACAAATCAATGCCCAATGGACCAGGACTACTTCCAGTATAGCCAGTATGAGTATGATCCATATGATTACGCAGGAAAACCAATAATAAATATGTACTATTACTCAGCCTTCATATACTGGCTAATTGCAAACGGCATTGGACCGGCAACCATCGAGCAGAACGTATTCACTAGTAATAGTGTCATTAATTCATGGCTTGACAATTACTACACCCAGTATCTGGTTTCACTGGTCCATGGACAGAGCCTGTGCGGGTCAACTTACTACCCAAGCTTTCAAACAATAGATATGAGTGGCAGTACATACTCCTTCAGCGTTAGTTTACAAGGCCTCAGTGCCCAGTATTACGAGATTCAATTACCCGCCACAGGCACCATAGAAATCACGGCAAGCGGTGGCTCGGTTACTAGCAATATTGAACTCAACTCAGCATTCTCAATAACAAACACGACCCTATACATGGCCGTAGTCAACCCAACAACCAGCAGTGAAAGTGTTGCATTAACGATTAGTTATACCCCAGGTATAATGGTTAGGATAATAAACGGCACATACAACGTAATGAAAGAATCATTAACACTGGAATTGTACATCACATACGGGACGGCGCCAATTACGGGCACCGTATACATCAACGGCACCTCAGTAAGTGCAAGCAATGGTTATGCAGGTGTTACATTTACGGGAATTACCTGGGGCACCTACACAATAAACGCGACATACGAAAACTCAACGGCCCTCGCCCACATCACGTTAACACAGCCATCAATGTCATTAATAACGTCATCCACACTTTATCTAACGAGCAATAGCTTCGGCTACCTAGTATTTTCGGTGAATAATCCAAATAATGTAACGCTAATCACGAACGTAATGATCACATCACCACCAAGCCCAGTAAATACGTATAAGCCAATGATTTACTTTGAGCCGCCAAATGAGACGTTAACCCTAAGCCCAGGCACATCAACGGTCAAGGTATACTTCTTCACCAATGCCACGGTGGCGAGCGGTCAAGGGGACATTTACCTATATAATAGTCCAAGTACCGCAATAACCCTCGGGTACAACGTAATACCCGCCCAGATAGGTATCTTAAACGCTACATACTACATAAACGGCAACTACACAGTAATTAATGCATACGTTAATAACATAGGAGTAATACAATCAACATTAAGCGGCCTTACAGGTGCCGCATATATTAATTACAGTACGTATACAATAACGACACTCGGAATAAACATAACAAGCCCAGTGATAAGGCTTTTACCGAGAATTACGGTATTAGCACCGCGCTGGGCCCTAGTTAATGTAACGATTACCCTATCATCACCAAAAACCTGCTCAAGCTTCCCCGTGTTTTATGGCGGCAAGTTCTATGTGAACAATACATACGTAGGTAGTGTACTCGTACCATGCAATAGTGAGGGTATTGCGTGGAACGCCATGAATATCACTTACAGGGATTATCATGTTACGCTATCAATCACAAACACAACGATCACTGCCACAATTAATATAATACCTCCATCAATCAACGTAGTTTATTACCTGTGGAATATAACGGGCATTAATGAGTACGTAATAGCTAACCTTAGCGTGTATGGCCCATATAAATACGTGATTCTCGGTAAGGAGGTAAGTAACTCAACGCTGCAGCTTGAGTACTCCTTACCCATAAATAATACCATACTAACCATAAACACTGGGTTTAGTAACATAACAATCCAGAGACCGAAACCATTAATAGGCCTGGAATCACCGGCAATAACAATTTACCCGCAGGTAATTAACGTAGTTATTAACGTCACAATGCCACCAACACTCACGTATCAGGGCATTCTGAATACGTACTTAAATGGTTCATTATACTCATCAACAATTGTTAATTTGCCGCCAGGTAAGTCAACACTCATTAACGTATTAGTTAAGCCTATGACGCCAAGCATATACATTATTAATGTGAAATTCGGCGCGTGGTCCTCAAGCAACATTACTGTAGCTAGTGTAGAATTGAATGAATTAAACGTACAGGTAAGGCCTCTAGTGATTATTGGTCATGCTGAGACAATAAATATAACGCTAAATGATTATCCACCAATGGGATTACCCATTAATGTGACGCTTCAGGGCTGTATTAATGAGACGATGACTGTCGTGGCAAATGCATCATTAAGCCTAGGATTCAATAAGGAGTGTGCATTATTAATTAATGCATCAACATACACATTAGCGAGTGAGGCTATTAGTTACTGGGACTATCTAAACCTATGGATTAATAATACGGTTGGTTACTACAATGGTTATCCACTAATACTTAACGAGACAATAACAGCATACGCAACATTCCTAAACGGTTCCAGGGTGCCAGCCACGGTACTCATTAACGGGTCAACAACACTCACCCTGCAGTCCCTGGGACCCATCACGATCACATTAAGCATTAATTACCTCGGTGCCACAAATGAATCCACGTTAAGCGCCTACGTCATACCACCGACATACTTCGAAGCAGAGGAGATACTCGGTGAGTTAGGCAATCCACAATTTCTAAATGCCACAATTAGTAATGCAATAACAAGCGGTAATTGGGGCTTGGTTAATGAAATAGTTAATGAATACCAAGAATCATCTAGACCATACGACCCACTGGCCCAGTTATCAAGGTACTTATTAATACAGGCAGTAATGAGTGGCGATGTTAATAAGATAGGTCTCGTAAACATCATACTAAAGTACGAACTCCTCATTTACGCAATTTTCATACTAATAATCGCACTAATAATAGTAGCCGTTTATAGGGTGGTTAGGGCTGGCTCACGTAAGGCCTAACTTACCCTCCTCCCTTAAACGCTTATCAAAAACCTTCACGAGCACCGCAGTGATTATGAATAGAGATGCTACCGTGATCAATGAGTAAAGTACCTGGTAAGTAATTGGTATGGGGAGTTCTAAGTAGCCCAGGGCAGCTTCGCGCATTATTATGAATGGGTAAGCTATTGGTGAGTACTCATTCATTATCATTATGTACTTACTAGTCCCGCTGGGTATTAACCCACCCAGTGCTGGCATTAGGAATTGCATTATGTCAGTAATGACCCAGTTCGACCTAAGCCTGATCACGAGCATTGCATATATTGTTGATATAAAGAGGAGTTGTAATGAGGCGAGTATTATCGATATTACAAGGAGTACGGGATCCTTAATGTCCATGATTAAGCCGAACACTATGTAAAAGCTTATCGCGAGTGCCGCTAAGTCAAGTAATGTGTATATGGAGTACGCAATGCCCCAGCCAATTACGTGGGTTAGTAAGTTATTTACTGTAGCCATTACATTCTCAAGGATGCCCTCATAACCCTCCTCAATTACCCCATTACCAAAACCCCATAACCAACTTGAGTATAGTGCAAAGGCATATGCCGCCCAAAGGAATAATTGAATGGTGAATTTACCCAGCGTGAGCACGCCAAATCCCCGAAGGGTTAGTATGAAAAATGCGAGCCATAGTGGTGCCGTTATTATATTTATCATTATCGATGATGGCTTAGAAAATAATAGGCGTAAACCCCTCCAAACCTCAACACTTAATTCCTTAAACACCCTTCCTCCTGAACTCTCTTTCGAGCCTTGCATATGAGGTCATCCCAAGTAGTAGGTATATGATCGTTGCGGCGATTAAGTAGGTAATGAGGGTGATGCTTTCATGGCCTATGCTTTCCAGGTACATGGAGTAGAAGGTTATGTACATGGGAAGTGCATAAACCAATTCCTTAATCCACCAGGGAAGTACGTATATCGGGTACGTGGTACCCGAGAGTATTGTTAATATTGGCGTTAATACGTTGGTTACCGAATCGGCATCATTAAGCTTCATGACCAAGCCCGCTATTAGCAACCCAATGCCATACAGAGGCAGTAACCCAATGAAAAGTAGTAAGAGGGCTAATGCCAGCCTAACAGCTCCAATTAACCCGTATTCCAGGTAAAACAGTGGTAAGGAGGCTATTGTGAAGGCGCCGATATTCACCACAATCATTACAAGGGATGTGCCGAGTAAGATCACGTACATGCTTGTTGGCGAGGCAAGCAGGAACTCAAGCCTACCACCCCTCCTCTCCTCCCATAGAAACCTAGCCCCTGTCTGCATCATTATCATGGATAGCATGAGGACCTCAAACCCAATGAACTGCCTAATGAACACGCCACTCGTTACCCTAACAAAGAATGAGGCTATAAAAGCCATACCGCCAGCAATGAAGTACGGAAGAATAATAAGCAATGCCAAACCACCCGGCTCCCTACTTATTATCTTCAGCTCATTAGCCATCACCGCAAACAGCACATTCAACTCACTAAACTTACCCATTCTCATCCCCAATCACCCTGATAAAGGCCTCCTCCAAGGAAGGCTCATTAATCCTAATCCTACTTATCCTCAAGCCCCTTGCCTCAACATCGTTTATCACCCTACGAAGTGCATCAGCGGGGTTCGTGGTCTCCTCACGTATGGTCTCCACGCGACCATTAAGCTGGACCTCAACCTCAATCACATACTTCAACCCAAGCATATCCTTTATATCCCTCGGTGATCCCTCAATGATCATCCTACCATTATTTATTATACCAACCCTATCACAAACCTCCTCCACCTCCCAAAGATTGTGACTCGTAAAAAGCACAGCCTTACCCTCCTTTCTCAGCCTCCTTACCAACTCCCTTACCTCCCTTGCTGAGATTGGGTCTAAGCCTATGGTTGGTTCATCAAGAAATAACACGGGCGGATCGTGAATTAATGCCCTGGCTATGGCAAGTCTAGCCCTCATACCAAGCGAGTACTCCTCATATGGCCTATTCATCGCGTTTTCAAGCCCAACAAGGTTCATCAACTCCCTCGCCCTTGCCTCCGCCACTGACTTACTCAACCCATAAAGCCTTCCAAAGTAAACGAGGTTTTCATACCCACTAAGCCTCGAGTAAAATCCCTTGTCTGGGTAAAGAACAAGCCCTATGATGCCCCTAACAATACCTGCTTCTTTAACGACATCGTGTCCGTCAATCATGGCATAACCATCATCAGGGATTAATAAGGTGGCGAGTATCTTAACGGTGGTAGTCTTACCCGCGCCATTCGGGCCTAACAACCCATATACCTCACCCCACCTAACCCTAAAGGAAACACCCCTCAGTGCCTCGACTACAATCTTTCTTCTCCTTATGAAGCCAATACGTTCATAACTAATGAATCTTTTCCTGAGATTCGAAGCTACTATTGCATCGTTCACACAACCCTTAATGTAATAGCCCGAGTAATAAGGTTTTGCCGCGTATCACCCTCCAGCGAGGACTTAACAACCTACACTATCCTAAGGCATAAGGTTTATTAAGCCTGACATTTTTATGAGTGTCGAATGAAAATACCGTTTTGCACCTTCTGCGTTAAGACCAGGGTGTTCTGCCCGAAGTGCCAGTCTTTGCTTGATAGCGGAGAGTACTCCATGCTTGATGTTGATGTTAGTGATGCATTGCTAAACATAGCCACTGGGAAGATGGAGGAGATACTGAAGAATGTCGAGTATGTTAAGTCCTACGAAGTTGGTGACCTAATAATCGTGGTGCTTAAGGGCATAAAGTCTATTCCACGCGCAATAGTTCAGCAGATTGAGCATGATCTCGAGAGATCACTGAGTAAGAGGGTTAAGGTTGTTGAGAAGGGCGTTAATGTGAATGAGTTAGCAACGCAATTAGCATCACCTGCCCGGATACTCACGGTATCGACGTCCTGGCTCCCTGACGGCACTACGGAGACCGTGGTCAGGATAACAAAGAGTGAACTTAGGAGGCTACCATTTAAGCCGAGTGAGTTGGCTAAGGTTCTTAGTCAAATTAGCGGCACAAACATTAGGGTTGAAGTTACTAAGTAATCACAATTTTTAAATCCCCAAAATCTACAAGTTGGTCGTGAGTTTTCCAAGGAAGACCCACTGGACTAAAGACGTAACTCCTGAATTAGATGGTAAGGAGGTAATTCTAACGGGCTGGGTCTGGGACATTAGGGACCTCGGTAACATAAAGTTCATACTACTGAGGGATAGGGAGGGCATTATACAATTAACGGTGAAGAAGGGCGTTGCCCCGGAGGGTGTTTGGTCATTAACGCAGTCATTAGGTAGGGAAGACGCAATAGCCGTTAAGGGTGTCGTTAAGGCTAGTAAGATAGCCAGGGCAGGCGTTGAGGTCTTCCCAAGTGAAATCCACGTTGTGGCTAAATCGAAGGCATTGCCAATAGATATATGGGGCTCGGTAGAGACCGACTTAGATACGAGGTTGAAGTACAGATCCATTGACCTTAAGAGACCCATTAACTCATTGATATTCAGGGTTGAGAGTGAGGTTACCCGCGCAATCCGTGAGACTCTCTATGGCCGTGGATTTATCGAGGTATTTACGCCTAAAATAATTGTTACAAGTACGGAGGGAGGCGCTGAGTTATTTACGGTGCAATACTTCGAAAGAGCCGCCTATCTAGCCCAGAGCCCGCAGCTCTATAAGGAGGAGTTAACGGCAAGCCTTGAGAGGGTCTTTGAGATAGCCCCTGCCTATAGGGCTGAGAAGCATAACACGAATTATCACTTAAACGAGTTCATATCGGTGGACATCGAGGAGGCCTTCGCTAATTACATGGATGTAATGGACGTTCTCGAGGACGTGATAATCAGCGTTTACGAAAGGGTCAATAAGGTATTTAGTAATGAATTAGCTAAGTACGGCATAGAGATTAAGATTCCGAAGAAGCCGTTCAGGAGGATTACGTATGACGAAGCATTGGACATGCTGAGTAGGAGAGGTTTAAAGATTAATTGGGGAGATGACGTACCTAAGAATGGCTTAGAACTCCTGAGTGAGGAATTCAATGAACCATTCTTCATAATACACTTCCCAACGGACCTAAGGGCATTCTACACGAAGCCCCTCGACTCAGACCCAAAAATCAGCGAGTCATTTGACCTCGTTATAGGCGGCTTGGAAATAGCGTCAGGGAGTAGTAGAATTCACATTAAGGAGCAGTTAATAGAGGCATTAAGAAAGAGGGGGTTGAACCCTGAGAACTTCGAGAGTCACCTAATGGTTTATGATTATGGAATGCCACCACATGCTGGCTGGGGCATGGGGCTCTATAGGCTATTAATGGTGCTGCTTAAGAGGGATAATATTCGTGAGGTCGTGCTATACCCAAGGGACAGATTCAGGCTTGAGCCATAGCTATATTATCTTCCTCTTCCCAAATATCCTAATTGTTAGACGTGGATTTACATGCATTACATAATTCATATATTTGTGATTTGGCACCATAAATTCACCATTATTTGATCGAGAAGGTGCATAATCATAGATCATTATTAAATGAATTGAATGAGGCCCATCCCTTACATCGAATTTGTTTATTTCTATGTTAAGCGATAGTATTGACATTGCCAGTAATATCCAGGCCGCTGGATTTGTTGGTAATCGCTGTATTGGCAATGATGTGATCAATGAGCTCATGGTCTCCACAGAGGACGTTAACGAGGTCTCAACAGGACCTATCTGCTTAATAGATTCGGCATATAATGTATAGGGTATTACATTACCAACCAACGCCAATATTAATGGGTAGTAGAGATAATTAGGGGTTAGGGCTAATGTTGGAGGACCCCGTATTACTAAGTATGAAATTGTGAGGGTACCAAGTGATTGACCAAATACGAAATTAATAATATCAATATCACTAATCCTCGTGAGGGCTATGGTGTATACGAGGTTTAGGGCCATGAGTAATAACGCCACGTATAGGGAATCGCCATAACCCTGGAACAATAGGTATAGGGCTCCGAGTAAGGTAATTGCCGACACTACATACCTCACGTTGATATTCCTATTATTAATATAATCAAGTATTATTAGCGGTATTATATAGCTTGAACTTACGAAGGCTGTTAATCCACCGACGCCACCCGATAAGTCTGTGTATAAGTAGACAATTGCATAATTGATTGGTGATAATAGTAAGCCCTTAATTATTGATTTCTCATCATAACCATGAAGTAATATTACCATGAGAAGTAGTGCCGTGGAGAATAGGTAACTTAGGGTTATTAACTCGTTAATACGAAATAGCCGTAGGGCTAGGTAGGTGATTGGGTACGAAATTCCCCATAGAGCTGAGGCGAGCATTGCCAATGCTAAGTACCGCTTGGTCATAGGACATCACCGGGGATTTATGGTTTAAGGAAGAGAGCAAAACTTTCGCTGTACTTGATAATTAAAAATCTTTCTAAATCAATTTCTTAGAATTCTGTAAGTAACTCGGCAAGTTATTCCTAATGCCTCACCGGATTATTTAACTAATGTTTCAGCTAGGATTATATGATGGGTTTTAGTAATGCGTGGTGCTTTATTATCTACGGTCTGCCGCCTTATCAAGCGCATGTACTGATAATCCCTTGGTCTCAACACCGAATATGAACCATGCCAATGCCGCCAGGAAACCCACTATGTAAAGTATTAAGTTTGAGAGTAGGTATACGTAGGTGTTTGCTGAGGCTAGTAGGTAGTAAATGAGAAGCACATACATAATCCACGCAATGAGCCTAACAATGCCAACCCAGGTAGCCCTATTCCTGGTTGGGTATAGTTCAGGTTCTAGGAGGACCCTAACCGCCCAACCAAATTCACTGAATATCATGTTTAGGAATAGTAATGTATAGAATATTGTTAAAGATGACGCTAAGGCGCTTCCAATCATTACACCGTATATTATGAATATCGGTATCATGGTCAATAACCCACCCAGGAATGAAATTAGGGTGAAGGTCTTTCTACTTAACCTATCAATAACTAACCCAATTAAACCAGCAATTGAGGCACCCACATTAGCCCATAGCAATACCTGAGTAGCCAACACCTCATTGTTTGAGAATGGTAATGAGGGTAAGTAAACGATGTAGAAGGCCATTAACCCATAAGTCGCTAATTGGGATATGCCGAGGAGTGATAGCACCAATGTCCTGAACCACAGCGGTGGAAATCTAACGCTCTGCCTAGGACCTTCAGTTAGGGTGTATGATAGGCCGTACTCATTGGCTATCCTCTCAGCCTCGTGAACCCTGCCCCTAACGATGAGCCACCTAACCGATTCAGGTGTTACTAACCTAATGATTATCGCCGCTATCAGGACAATTATTGCGGAACCAATCATAGTCCAGGTGGCAGATAACTGGGTACCCCTCATTAGCGCCAATAATAGTATTGCAGATGCTATAGCTGCACCTATGTTGTCAAAGTTCGTTATTAAGACGAGCATAGAGCCCCTATAATTATACGGCATCAACTCAGTGGCTGCCGCAAGTGCTGGAGGCTCCTCACCACCAACACCTATCTCGGCGAGTATGTACGATATTATGAATGGTATGAAGGCCTCCGATGCAGGTATTACATTTGATAGGAGTATTGATAACCCCATGCCTATTAATCCAATTGTGTATAGGCTCATCGTATAGACATATATGCCCCTCCTACCAACAATGTCCGCCAACCTACCCATGAGCACATTACCAATCATTAAGGATATTGGCCCAAGGACTACAGAGATGGGCACTAAGAACTTAGGTATGTATTTGGAGAAGTAATAAATCGACATAACACCACTCGTAGTTACAAATCCCCATATCAAGAACGTGAGCGAATAGCTAAAGAACATGACATAGTGAATTCCCGATAACCTTAGGTTCTTCGTAGCTTCACCCATACTAATCACTCTGTTATTATTTGCCAATAACACATTTATTTTTAAAGATTACTCGAGAGTACAATTACTTAGATTAGCGATGAAGAACCGATGAATACACGGTCAGGGAGAGCACTTATGATTAATAGAAACAGAAATAAATGATTGAGAGCTTGGCCTTATTCCTCCTCGGCTTCCTGTGGCATTTCTATGTTCAGTTTCTTAAACCAACCCATGTAATAGTTCTTAATCTTATCCCTAACCTCCTCGAAGTGCTTTGGCATATCAACAGGATCTAAACCCTTAGCCAAGTACTGAGAGAAGCGAGCCTTATATAACGCCTCGTTCTCACCCTTAAGCTTCTCCGCATACTCAGCAATATGCTTACCACTTATTCTATCCTCATCGGGGAGTACCTCCTCACCATGGGGCACCTCGAGACCTGCATCAAGGGCACCCTTAAGCACTGCGAAGACGCGGGCACCCTTAGTTGGCCTGTGAAGCCCAATGTCAAGTATCGCCTTCTTAACGCCCTTAAGTAACGCCTTATAACCAACTATTAAACCTACGAGGTACGCACTCGAAGTATTCTTCAAGCCTCCCTTCCAACCAAAACCTACTAATTCCTTAGACGTGGCGCTCACGATAACCTCATCACCCACTACCCTAGCCACAACGACCTGGGCGATTATGTACTTATTTGTCCTCCTAACGACAAGCCTAGGCAAGCCACTCTTAATCATCTCCCTACGCTTATAGTAATTCGTCTTACCCTCCCTCCTACGCCTAAACTTAACCTTATAACGACCACTCCTCGCCATGCTCGCAAACCAAGAAGATAATCGCTTAATAAGTATTTCTTAGGATGGAGAAAGGGGAGACGTTATCGCTGCTGCTTAATTAGGTTATTACTAATTAGGTATGCCCTGAGCGACGACACGCTATCAAACCTACCACCCTTAACCTGCAGGTAAAGCTCCCTCCAGGTCTTTGCATCAATCAACCCCCTCCTCTTTAGCGAGTTTAAGTACCTCCTTAATGCCCTAACCTTATTAACCCAAGCCTCCTTAGGATCAAGCCTAGCGTACTTACTACCCCTCCTACTACCAACACCCCTCCTCCTACCCTTCCTCCTCTTCTCATGCAGCTCGCGCCACCTACCCCTACTAACACCCTTGGCATACTCAGCGTATATCAAGCCCTCCTTAATCAAAGCCCTAACATCAGCCTTAGTGGTAACCTCCTCAAGCCTATCAAGAGCCTCAGGGCTAATCCTAACCCGTGATTCACCAACACCAAGTACCTCAGCAGCCAACCTCTTAACGTCAACCATCAATGGCTTGCTGCAAATGCTGTTTTTAAGTGTTTACTCAACGCACCTGCCCCATACTCTAATATACCGCATGACGTACAACACCAAGTTAGGCGATCTTAACTGGGTATTTTCTTGGGATTATTTATCCAGTATACCGTTGTGAGAATAAATAATGTTAATGCTTAAATATTGATGATGCGGTGTTTAGTGGTATGTCAAGTATTTTGGGGTTGACGATAACCTTTTGGGCTGTTTACTCCACAAATATTGACTTATCATCATTTCTAGAAAGGCTTGTTGGGCTTGGGTACTCCGTCGGTAAGGTATATACGATACCCGGCGGTGATTATTATATTGAGTATTTAAGCGATGGTTCGTTGGCGAGGAAGAGCACTAACGAGGGTTCAATAAGGATAATCTATGATAGCGGTAGGAAGGCGCTGGGGGTCATTGCACCCAATAGGGATTTGAGCGTCGTTGGTCTTGCCGAGTTTTATAGGGCCCTAAGTGAGGCTAAGATACCGGAGCCTCCAATAACGGAATTATTCATTAGCTATACGGATAACCTGCAGATATGCCCCACCAGGTCTTTGAAGTACATGAACATGGAATTGAGTGAGCGTGGGACCACACTGCTTTGGGGTGAGCCTCAGGGTAAGTCCATGTACGTAATGATAACGCCAGTATCAAGTGAGAGGAGCCTAATAATGATTGGGGCTAGGGGCGAGTGGGGATTTACAATAGGCATCCTTAGGAACATAAATGAATTATTCCTGGAGGTGAGGAAATTTAACTGTAAGGGCGGAGGTTAATGGTTAATAACCCAAGGCATCCCTGTAGCACTCAATGATCGCGTCTTTAGGATCACCCTCATATCTAAGTTGTAAGCCATACTTACTTAGTAATTCGCTAAGTAGTTTCAATGCCGCGGAGACGGCATTGAGCGCCTCATTGCTCACGGGTTTAAATGGTTCCGTGTTCCCAGGGCCTATAGCAACTACGTAAGCAGTGCCATTAAATGCCTTCATTGCCCTTAAATAACCAACCAATAGGCTTGGTGAGGCTCTGTGTGCGTCGAGCATTGTCGTGTCAGTGATCGATAATTCCCCCTCAACCTTCTCAAGGGCCACAGCCCCAGGTTTTAACTCAGTGTCTATGTCAATGAATATGAGGTCGTGTGCGTCCATTAAATTGCCGAGCAATGCAATGCCATGGGCATTACCGTCAATCACGAAATCATTAAATTGAGATAAAAAACGGGCTAGGCAGGAACCTAAGCCATCATCACCGTAAAGTGGATTGCCAAGACCAATTATTTTTACAGGGAGCATGCGTTGTAAATCACCTTCTCAATGGTCTTATATATCCTCCCACCCTCACCTTTAACCTCGGCATGCACCGCGCAGGCTAGGCATGGGTCGAAGCTCCTAATCGCCCTAACTATGTCCAGGCCGGTCCACTGGTCCGGTGGAACCTCCTCGGTCACCCAGGAGTTCAACGCAGACATTTCGAATGGGCCTGTGCACTGGCTTGCATATGGGCCTGTGCACCTATTGTTCCTCGGACTCACATTCTTGGTCGTCGGCGCCTGGTACTGGTAATTCAGTATCTTGTCACTGGATTGAACAAGCCAGTGCTGGTTCGTCCCCCTAGGCACGTGCCACCAGCCTATACTATAGCTAAAGCTTGGGTAACTACCGTGCTGCCAGGGACTTGATGCATGCGTGTGCCCAGCGGCCCACTGGGCTAGGGCATACTCAAGGTTGGCCCAGGCAATGTTGGCGACTAGGGCCAGGTGAACGGCCCTGGCCAGGACCCTCTCAATGGTCGTTGAGTACTGCGGCATCTTCCACGTTATAGTCAACTCACCATACAGGTCTGGGCAGCCGCCGGGTACTGGGCATATTTCGGGGGCTGTTGAGGTTGGTTGAGCCGCTGGTAGCGTGAAGGTTAACTGGGAACCATTACTCTCCCAAATGTCGTAATTCCCAAGGCTCACTTTAGTGGCGTACAGCGTATCTATCCAAAGCTGCGTAATCGGGTTAGTCTCAATCGGGGCTATTGTACCATCCTTAAGCATCAACCTAGGCTCAGCATCCCAGCTATACTTCTCAGTAAAGTTAATCGCCTGCGGCTTAGGCATCGTCGTCTTGTTCCACGGGTGGTAGGGCATTAGCTCATCGTTGCCGAAGGCTATCGGGTTTCCCAACGGATCCTCCTTAATCCAGTAGCCCCAGGGCGGTAGCACATTATGCTTATACCAATCGTAGTAGAAGCTTGTGTCCACGAACTCAAGCCAGCCCTGGTTCATCTCAACGACACTCTTAGTAACTAGGTTAGTCCCCATCGCATAGCCTGGCTTCTCAAGCCTAGCCTGGTATATCTCATCAAGGTGTTCCCACAGGGTCTTCCACTGGGCTGGGCTGCTTGTTGGCGCGAAGGAACCATAGACCTCCGGGTCATCAGCCCAGCCAGCTGCGAACATCGATGGTGGGTCGTGGGTCTTACCATTGAGCTCATAGCCAATGCTAACGTAGAAGTCATGCAGATCCTGCCAAATGGCCCATACAAACTTAACCCAGGCTGTTAAGGCCGTTAACCTAGTGTAGTACTGCTCAAATATTGAACCTGCTAGGGAGAGATCCGTGCTTATACCGCCGGGAACCAGGGTTGATGGGTGTGAGTGCCTGCCGTAGAGTAGCACGCCAGCCTCCCTAGCAATTCTCTGGTACTCAACGGTTAGTCTCCATATCCTGCCAGTAACTGGGTTTAAGTCAGTCATTATGTCAGCTATGGTCTTGTAGCCATGGATATTACTGTACTGCGTTGGCGTTGATTGAGCCTCCTGCCAAACACTGGGCGTTAACTTACTAACAATTAACTCACTATAGTCGGGGCCGCCCAGCATATTCAGTATTATCGAATGATCATATATGTAGTCGGTCATGGCGTAAGCCATGTTCCTGAGCGCGACGCCGAGTGGTGTCGGCGTATAGCCTGACGCCACGTCATTAGCTACAACGGATGCATTAGCATGGGCAGCTCCACAAACGCCACAGGACCTACTGGTTATGGCAATGGCGTCCTCGGGCGGTCTGCCGCGTAGGAAGACCTCAAATCCCCTGAACATCATCGCCGATGTGTAGGCCGACGTTACGTGTTTAGTGCTTGAGTCTATCTCTATATAGGCCGCTAGGTGCCCCTCTATCCTTGTTATCGGATCTAGCCAAATCTTTATTGTAGACATATGGTAAGAAAGGATAACTTCATTTTAAAAGGAAAATTCTCACACTAATGAAAAGCATCTCCTTAAATAGGCATGTTTCCTTAATATTCTCGTGTCGGATAGGTTAATTCTAGATGATGGAGCCTCACAGGTTGAGGTTGAGATTAGTACCGTAATTAAGGCATTGCGCAATGCGTATGAAGAATATGTAAAGTGCGTAATGAGTAATAAGTCGAGGGATAAGTGCTATGTAGAAGCGATAGGCATACTGATCGACGCCTTCGGCTCGGCATTACCCAGCGTATTTTACGACGAAGACCTTAGATACTTCGCAGTTAAGAGTGCCGACTATAGGTGGTTGCTGTATGATTCTGAATCAAATACCTATAAGGTGGTTAAGTTCAGGGACTTGGTGGCGAAGGCGCTATGAAGATCGTAATCGCCTATTCCGGTTACTTGCCAATGGGTGATATGGCTGTTGGCCTTAGGGTTGGTGAGTTATTAGGTAATGAATTAAGGAGACGTAATTATCAAGAGGTTGAATTACTCGACGTAAGCGCTGACGTACTAACCGCCGTGGATTTAATAAATGAGAGAAGGCCAGATGTATTGATTCTAGTTGGTGCAAAGCGTAGGGGTAGGGCTAAGGGAACGGTAGAGGTAATAAGGCCGAACTTAGAACCAATCGAAGATAGTATTGAGGCAAACGACTTATTAAGACCATCACTCGATGGAAGGGTTTGCATAACCGATGTATTAAATGGACTAAGGGTTCTAGGGACCACGGCTAAGGAGATAATACTGATTGAATGTGAGCCGCCCTTTGACGAACCATACATAGGCCTATCAAGTGAGGGCGAAAAATGCGCTATCAACATAGTAAACCTAATCTTAAGTGAAATACTACCTAAGATTATGAATAAATAAACAAATTATGGGTAAATATATAAGAACATAAATTATTTTGATAACTATGAGTAACTATGTATATTATTGATTGATTCACCATAATTTATCATTGTAAATTATTAAAAATTTTACATATAACAAGTTCATATACATTTAATATGGGAATAAAATTTAAAAATCATAATAAAATGATTAACATAATGGATAATAATTATAATAGTAATGCTAACATAAGAAGATACATTATACGTGGCCTTGCAATGAGCATTGCTATAGCATTAAATACTAATTTACTTGTTAATATATTAGTTAATAATATTAAATCTCAGTTAATACTTGAGGAGTTAACGTCATTGGACAACCAGCAACCTGCGCATGAAACTACCCTGGGTTCTGGTAATGATAGGGTTAGGGAGCTTCTGAATAGGATTAGAAACGAGCGTGTGGGGAGTGGCCATGGCTAATGTGGAACTTAATAAATTGGTTGAGATACTTAATTACTTGCTTGAGCATGGTGCATCGAGTACATATGATATTTATAGGAATACGAGACTAAGTTTGGCAACGACGTATAGGTACGTTAAGAAGGCTGCTGGGTTGGGTTATGTCGAGGTTGATGATATGTTTGTGGATATAACGATTAAGGGTATTCTATTACTCGCGATTTTAGGTAATGAGTATGCTGCCTATAGGTTAAGTAGGATTATAGGGTTTAAGGATGGCGTTATTAAATCGTTCATTAATGTCATTAGGAATTATAGCAATATCATCGACGTATTGAATAGTACTGAAATAAAGTCTATTAAGGATATTCTGAGTCTACTGTTATCATTATTTAATAATAATTTAATAAATGTTGTCAAATACTCTATTAATACATTATTAGAGCCATTGATTGCATACCTAATTATTAATTTTATACCTGGTATAAAGTTACCTAACGGTAGTAAGATCGTGATCAGTAATGAGGGGG
Organism: Vulcanisaeta distributa DSM 14429; assembly: GCF_000148385.1. GTDB lineage: Archaea > Thermoproteota > Thermoprotei > Thermoproteales > Thermocladiaceae > Vulcanisaeta > Vulcanisaeta distributa. Next base: position 2,166,101 of record NC_014537.1, read on the forward strand.
TAATTGCCATCGCGTGCAGTTTCAAGGATGAGCATTGTCCTTACGGTAAAGACTCTATTTATAGGAATAGTAATGATGGTTTTGTATATAGATTAATGTGTCGCTTTGACTGTATTAAGCGTAAATATGGTATTGATGATATTAATATTAACATTAATATTGGTGTTAATTCCCATTTCAATAGTGTGGAAATTCATTTTTTAAATCAAGCTAGGAAATGCTAACTAATGGCTCCACCAAAGATAGAGATTAAACTCACTAGGCGAGACTTCCTGAAGGCGTCAGCCATAGCCGCGATGTTCGCCGCGTTGGATTGGAATAGGGTAATAAATGCCTTTGCCGATGCTGTGAGAAATGGTGATATAGGCATTGTTTGGTTGGAGGCCCAGGACTGTGCAGGTAACACCACCTCGATTATACAGGCAACTAACCCAAGCCTACTGGATGTTTTATTAGGAAGAACACCACTTGTTGGACCCGGCACCGTTAGGCTAATCTTCCACGAGACCGTCATGCCGGAATGGGGCGCGACGCACGTCACCTCATTCAGCCAAACGGAGCAGCCCTCGGTATATTGGACTGAGGAATTCTACACCGGTACGGCTGATAAGATACTCAATGACGTCGCCCAGGGTAAATACGGCCCATACGTCCTCGTCCTAGAGGGTTCATTACCGGCTGAGTATGGAATGCCTGGAAGTAACATAACCACCGAGGGTGGCTTTTATTGTAAGATTGGGCCATACACATGCACTGAGTGGTTTAAGAAATTGATAGTTAATGCAGCGGCAGTCGTGGGTGTTGGTAACTGTGCAAGCTACGGCGGCATACCTGCTGATAAAGTCCTTGAGCCACCACCGAACTTCCAATACCCAACCAACGGCTGGTCCCAATCACCGACCGGAGCCATTGGCCTATTTGATGACCCATACAGGGGCATTACTGGCGTGATACACCACCCATACTTCTCAGACGTGATTGGGCCATACTCTAACTACTGGGATAAGGACATGGTGCCCGACTTCAGCACAGTTAAGCCAATAGTAGCGGTGCCCGGCTGCCCAGCTGGGCCTAATGGCATAATGAGGACACTAGCCCTCCTAGCCCTGGCCGCCATAGGTATAATACCCGCCAGCGCGCTGCAGAGGAGTAAGTTCCTCGATGAGTACGGCAGGCCGCTATTTATATATCAGTACACTACGCATGAGCAGTGCCCAAGGGCCGCCTGGTACGCAGCCGGCGAATTCAGGCCATACCCCGGCGATAATGATGCCAAGTGCCTATATGCGGTTGGCTGTAAAGGTCCAGTGGCTCACTGCCCATGGAATAAGATAGGCTGGGTAGCCGGCGTCGGTGGGCCAACTAGGCAGGGCGGAGTCTGCATAGCCTGTACAAACCCAGGGTTCACGGATGCCTATGAACCATTCTACGTTAAGCTACCCTACGTCGGCTGGTCAGCCAAGGACCTGGCCACGGCTGCTGCGGTGGTTGGCGCCGCAACAGTAGTTGCCGGCGCAATAGCCGGCGGCTGGTACGCGGCCAGGCAGAGGGCTGAGAGGAAGGAGGAAAAGAAGTGATGGGGTGGTGTCATGGCTAAGGCCGCCACGGTTACCTATAGCCGCGGCAGGTTGATAGGCAGTGGCATTTTAACGGCAATTGATGTTGGGTTGACCTGGGCCATAGTCTACTACTTCGCCTTATTACCATTACCCAGCGAGTACGCGGATTTCATGCGTTACATGAGTTCGATAGGGTGGAACCTGGGCGTCGCCATATTTAACCCAATCGCGTGGGTACTATTCCTTGGAGTTGCCTTTGACATCCTCATAATATTAATTGCCTTATACGGTTCCTACTGGGTCCTTGGGCACTTCGCGGCCTTCGCTAGATACGCAGGTGAGTGGGTTAGACTAAAGAGAGCTGGTTCACCGATGATACAGAGGTGGAACGTGTGGCAGAGGGCTCAGCATATTTTAATGTTTGTGACCTTCGTCATTTGCGCCTTCACGGGCTTCGTGGCTATGCTAGACACTAACCCAATATGGCGCCAGGTCTACATAAACGGCCTAGTCAGCTTCAGTGGGCCACCGCCCTACTTCCTATGGCCGTCCTTCACAAGCCCATACCCACTGATAATATTGATACACATAATCTCAGGCATAATAATGGGCTTCCTAGTCCTGGCGCACTTCGGATATTATGGCGCTAGGATAATAGTCGACAAAATCAGGGGATACAGCATATTGGAGAAGTGGCCCCTGCTCAGGATATACACGTGGGACTTCGTAACATACATATGGCATAGGACTATTTGGTTAGTTAACCCGAGACACCCATTACCACCATGGACCCACAAGTACGACCCAGAGGAGCTCTTTGAGTACTGGGGCGTTTATTGGGGTATTGCCGTCCTGGGCATACCAGGTATCATAATGGCAGTCTGGGGTCCATCGGCGGGCGCAGGCGTAGCCTACGTAATGCATACCAAGGAGGCCATCTTAGCCGTGACGTTCCTACTACTGGTCCACCTAACATACACACACTTTAACCCGAAGATATTCCCATATAGGGAGGTATTCCACAGCGGTAAGATACCGCTGGATATTGTTAAGGAGGAGCACCCAGCATGGTATGAGGACTTAGTGAGGAGTGGCGTTGTTAAGGTTACGAGGGTTGAGAAGTATACCCGATATGAATTACCATTATTATGGTCTAAGCCGGATGTCGTAGAGGAACATGTTGAAGTAAAATCAAAATAAAACAAAAATAAAGCAGCGAGTATTCTTAAGAGTTAATATAATATCAAAAGTTTTTAATATTATATATTTTAAAATGCTTTAGAATGTTAAATAAAATTACATAATTCACTAAATTACTCTAGTCCATTGAGATATTGTTGCTTTATTTATCAATTATTTATCACAATAATTATATATATTCTCTTATTAATATATAGATTTCAGAAAGATTTATAAACTAAATGCGAGTAAATATTATTGGTGAGAACATGAATAATGTGAAACGTAGGAATTATTGCACTATTATTGATGATTTAGGCATTGTTGCCACTTTCGTGGGTGCTTTATTCATCTATTTCGTAATATTAATGGCCCTTGCACTACCCATTATGGGGCTTGCCTTTGTTCATGGTGGGCCTGTGGCAGGTATTATAGTGTCTGCGATTATTGTTATCATTCCAACGTATTTCTTTGTAAAGGATTTAGTAAGGCATATTAGGAGAAGTTCCTTTACAATTAGGAATTACGTAGAAAGTATATTCCATGTTAGAGGTTCGTGTCCTAGGTAATGTAGGTATTTTTTACGGCATTATTCTCAAAATTATCTCTTTTTCCTTTTCTCTCGCTCATTCCAATTAACTGATAATAATTAATTAAATTTTTATAATTCACATTGATTCTGCATGTCTATATCCACGTCATGCATGGGAAATTCTCCAGCGTGCTTTCCGTCGCCCAGTATTGATTGTTGGAAGTGCCCTGTGATAACTAGTAGAATTAGGGTTGCTGAGGAGATATTTAGGCGTAATCTCGAGGTCACGAGAAGGTTAAGGGATTATATAATGAAATTCAGTGATTATTTAAGTAGGAATTACGGTAAGGACTACGTATTTAAGATAATGGATTTCTGCGGAACTCATGAATGGACCATAGTACATTTCGGCATTAGGTCCCTGGTTCCTAAAAACATAGAGCTTGTGGCAGGGCCTGGGTGTCCCGTTTGCGTTACGCCATCGTATTACATAGAGCAGGCAATTAGGTTGGCACTAGATGGCGTGGTTATCTACACGTATGGCGATACGTTTAGGCTACCCGCCATAACCCCCGTTAAGGGCGCCAAGAGCCTTGCCGAGGCTAAGGCCATGGGCGCTGATGTCAGGATAACACATAGTCTAGTCCATGCTATAATCGACGCTAAGAGGCATGGTAAAGACTCGTTGTTTTTGGGTATTGGATTTGAGACTGTGGCTCCAGGCTACGCGGAGGCATTAATTAAGAGGTTACCGCCGCCGAACCTTAAAATCCTAAGCCTGGTCAAGTTAACGCCGCCAGCCGCCTTCTACTCACTTGATATACTCAGGGAGAAGCCCACGGACTACCCCGTGATGGGGGTCATAGCGCCGGGCCACGTGTCAACAATAATCGGCGGTAAGGCCTGGACACCAATAGCCGAGAACTACGGCATACCAGTGGTTGTGGCTGGTTTCGAACCTAACGACGTATTAATGGCGATTGCGGAAATACTTAGGCAGTTAGTTAGGGATGAGGTTAAAGTGGTTATTGAATATACAAGGGCCGTTAGGTGGGAGGGCGATGTGAAGGCCCAGTCAGCGATTAGGACTGTTTTTGAGACAGTGGACTCACCATGGAGGGGCATAGGTTACATACCGAAGAGTGGCTTGGCGCTTAGGGATGACTACCGTGAATACAACGGCTTCGAGTACTTCGGTATTAAGGACCTAACCCCGGAGACCTGGCGCTACGACCTACCACCCGGCTGCAAATGCGCGGAGGTGACCCTGGGCAAGGCTAAGCCTACGGACTGCCCATTATTCATGAAGCAATGCACTCCAGACCACCCAGTTGGCCCGTGCATGGTGAGTATGGAGGGCGCCTGCGCTGTATGGGCCAGGTTTGGTGGCGGTGGACTGGCGCTCGATATAGCCAAAGACCTTGGGCTGATGGGGTGAGTGGCATGTGCTGGGCCGTGCCTGCCGTGGTCCTCGAGATAGATGAGAGGAATTCCCTGGCCTACGTGGACATTGGCGATGGCGTGCCGAGGCCCGTCGTCATAGGCATAAGTAACGAGAGAATCAATAAGGGTGACTTGGTCATGGTCCACGCAGGCGTCATAATAACCAAGCTGGACATGGATGCGATTAACCAATTCATTGAGGAGAAGAAGGAGCTGGCGAGGGAATTAGCCATAATGGCTGGTGACGACCCGGAGATTGCGGTTAGGCAGGTTGAGGAGGAGTTCAGGAGGATATTTGAGACCATGAGGAAGGCTAAAGAGGGCTCGAAGGAGGTCGTCCGTGAAATATGGTGACAGCCCGAAAAATACATTTCATAGGGATTGTACAGGGGGTAGGCTTTAGGCCCTACGTTAAGGTACTCGCCGATAAGTATGGGATTAAGGGCTACGTTAGAAACATGGGTGGTGGCGAAGTTGAGGTTTTTATCGAGGGTGATGATGGCGCGGTTAATGAATTCATACATGAGTTCATGAATAATAGGCCAAGGGCAATATACATTGAGGAGTACTCAATAACTGAGGATGTGCCCAGGGGGTTTAGTGAGTTTAAGATTTTAGAAAGCTCTAATAACGTTGAGGCGATATCAATAATACCACCCGACCTGGCAATATGCGATGAGTGTCTCAGGGAAGTCCTTGACCCAGGCAACCCAAGGAGGTATAGGTACCCCTTCAACTCATGTAGTTACTGTGGGCCCAGGTTCGCGGTGATTGACTCGTTACCCTACGATAGGCATAACACGAGCTGGGCATCGTTTAAGCCCTGCCCATACTGCCAACGTGAGTATGATAATCCAGTGATTAGTGGATTGCGTAGATACTATTATCAAGGCGTATCCTGCGGCTCATGCGGCCCTAGACTGAGGTTATTGACTAGCGATGGTGAGGTAATCGAGACGAGGGACCCAATTAAATACGTGGTTAAACTAATCGAGGAGGGCAGCATAGTGGCTATTAAGGGTGTCGGTGGCTACCACATATCGGCGTTGGCGACTAACGACGACGTGGTCCTCAGGCTTAGGGAGAAGAAGAGGAGACCAACACAGCCCTTCGCGGTGATGGCTCTCGACATTTACGTGGCCAGCAAATTAGTGCTTATAAATGACAGGGCTAGGGATGTATTGACATCGCCGCAGAGACCCATCGTACTTCTCCCCAAACTCCCCGACAGCCCAGTCTCTAAGTATGTATCCCCGGGTCTCGATAAGGAGGGCGTATTCCTACCATACACCGCACTTCATTACTTAATCCTCATGGACACCAGGGACAAGTTCCTGGTGATGACCAGCGGGAACATTCATGACCAGCCCATGTGCACGGACATAAACTGCGCCCTTAGGAAATTAGGTAAGGTTGTGGATTACGTGCTTGACCACGACCTACGCATAGCGCATAGGGTTGATGACTCCGTGGTGAGGTTCACCGATGGTGAATTAGTGATCATCAGGAGGTCCAGGGGCTACGCACCCATGTGGATTAAACTACCCACTAAACTGCGTAGGCCGGTGATAGCCTTCGGCGCAGACCTTCAAATGGCCGGCGCGGTGGCTATTAATGATAAGGTGATCCTGACGCAGTACATAGGTGATTTAGACTATGTGGAGACCCTGGACGACCTTGATAAGGAGCTTAGGTGGTTTAGTAGGACTTACAGGATTAAGGACCCCGTGCTTGTATGCGATGCCAACCCAGCGTATAGGTCCACGTGGTTATGCCATAGGTGGGCTGAGGAACTTAATGCGGAGGTGGTGAGTGTTTATCACCATCATGCGCATGCATTATCAGTTGCGGCTGATTGGAATGAGACCGATCAATTCGTTGCGGTGACGATTGATGGGGTTGGTTATGGAGTTGATGGCATGGCGTGGGGCGGTGAGGTGCTCGTGGTAGATGGCGCAAGCTTCAACAGATATGGGCATCTGATGTACGTGCCGATGCCAGGTGGAGATTTGGCTTCGTTATACCCGGTCAGGATGGTGATTTCTTACATGTCGAGGTTCATGGGCGATGAAGATGTGATCAATTACCTAAGGAGACTCAACCTACTCAGGGGTTTACCGAATGGCGAAATTGAGGCCAGGGTAGTGCTTAGGCAATTGGGCAGTTCAATAATGACCTCAGGCGTTGGTAGGTTCCTGGACGCGGTATCGGTGTTGCTGGGCCTATCCTTACGTAGAACCTATGAGGGTGAGCCAGCAATAACCCTAGAGGCGGCCGCCCGCGGTGGCTCATTAATAAATGGGTTTAAGGTAAGTATAAGTCGCGCCAACAAGTCATTGGTAATCGACACGGTTTCCCTCTTTGAGCAAGCAATGGAGGCCATGCTTAGCGGAGCTAAGGTAAGTGATATAGCTTATACAACGCAATACCTGTTAGGGAGGGCCTTCGGGGAGGTCGCATGTGATGCGGTTAGGGAGGTGGGCAATAGGAACGTGTATGTAGGCGGTGGTGCCGCGGTGAATGATTACGTGATAGGCGGATTACGTGAGGAATTACGAAGATGCAACGCTGATATAAAGCTCCCCAGGAGGGTACCACCGGGTGATGGTGGCATCGCCCTTGGGCAGGCATATTACTTATCGCATTTTCTATAGTCAGGAATCAAGATTTATTAAGCATAAGTGCCAATACCCCATAATGTCTGAATCACGTATAAGGCTTGCACATGGATCTGGCGGTGTCGAGACATTGGAACTCCTTGAAAGGCTTATTTTCAGTAAGGTTGATGATGCGCTTAAAAAGGTGGGTAATGGCGTTGGTATTGATTATCCCGACGACGCGGCGGCGATACCCTTACTAAGTGGTGAGTACTTAATTGTTACGGTGGACGCCTACACCGTGAACCCACCATTCTTCCCAGGCGGGAACATAGGCGTTTTGGCGGCATCCGGCTCAATAAATGACGTATTGATGATGGGTGGGAGGCCCATAGCAATGCTGGACTCAATAGTTGTTGAGGAGGGCTTCCCCATGAATGACCTTGAAACAATAATTAATTCCTTCATTGAAACGTTAAGGAGTGAAAGTGTCGCATTGATTGGTGGGGACTTTAAGGTAATGCCTAAGGGACAGATTGATAGGATAGTAATTACCACGGTGGGTATTGGGTTAGCTAAGAGACTAATTATTGATAAACCACGGCCTGGGGATAAGATCATAGTTAGCGATTACGTGGGTGACCACGGCGCCGTCATACTACTCTACCAATTAGGCGGTGATATCAGTAGGGAATTGATTGAGAAGTCCAGGTTACGTAGTGATGTTAAGCCCTTAACAAGGCTCATGATCCCATTAATTGATAAGTACGGTGAGTACATACACGCGGCAAGGGACCCCACAAGGGGTGGCCTAGCCATGGCCCTGAATGATTGGGCCAGGTCCACGGGCACGGTAATCGTGGTCAATGAGGAGGACATACCAATCAGACCTGAAGTGTCCTCATACGCTGGGATGCTCGGTATAGACCCACTCTACCTAGCCAGTGAGGGCGTTGCGGTGCTAGCCGTGGATCCCGACGTCGCTGAGGACGTCGTAAATTACATCCGTGGTTTAGGTTTTGAAAACGCGAGAATAATTGGTGAGGTCAGGGAAAGCGAGAAGTATAGGGGCTACGTATTGCAGAAGACCGTGATTGGAGGCTTCAGGATACTAGAGCCACCAAGAGGTGACCTGGTGCCGAGGATTTGTTGAGGGGTCGTGCATGGGCCTGAAGCTGATATACCACAACGTGGAGTTGAGAACTACGGATTTAGCAGGTGTCATTATTAGGCATGGCGACAAAGCCCTATGCATAGACCTAGTAAGCAGTGGTGACTGTGATTATAAGTTCTACACGCATAACCACCAGGGCCATGTACCGGCCACAATTAACGGCACTTATTACTCACCCTTTGGAGGCGCAGTCATTAAACCTGGGGATGAGGTGGTGGTTGGCGATTTTAAGGTTAGGGTTGTCAATGCATACAATATAACTAAGTTGGTGAATGGCGCACCAGCACACCCGAAGGGCCTTGGTGTGGGCTATATAGTGAGTGTTAACGACGTCGTAATATACCACATGGGCGATACCGATCTTATTGAAGAGTTATCCCAGCTTCGAAACGCCAAGATAGATATTCTACTAATACCAATTGGCGGCGCCACAGTAATGACGCCTGAGGAGGCCGCTGATGCGGTGATGTTATTAAGGCCTAAAATGGCCGTTCCAATACATTTTACTGACAGGAGGCAATTCGTGAAATTTAGAGACATTGCGCAGCCCTACACTCAGGTAATACTAATGAGGGGATCTATGCCGTAAAGTCAAAGTCAAAAATTACTAAAAATTAATTTTTAAGACGTGCCCATACCCAGCCTGCTTATTTTCAATCTATATATTACGTATGATATTATCCACGTTACTGCGAATGTGAATACTATTATTACCCCTACGTACTCCCACCAAGTCTCCCCATTTACCAGCGCTATCCAGTCCCAGAATGGCCCACCTAGGTTGAACTCGGACTGAACTAGGCCGAGTAGTTCCAGTGTGCCCACTATCCACGCGACCATTATTGATATTAGGGTCATTGTCAGGTTGTACCACAGCTTCCTGAGACTATCCCTAAAGGCCCAGTTGTAGGCGTAGTTCATGAAGAATCCGTCGGTCGTGTCGGTAAGGACCATGCCGACGGTGAATAGCACTGGGAATACGAGTAGGTACCAGAGGGGTATGTTCGTGAAGACCCCGGCCACTGCGGCTGATATCGCCAGTGTCGCCACCTCAGTAGCTGTGTCGAAGCCAAGCCCGAATAGGAAGCCTATTGGGTACATGTAATAGTCCTCATCAACTATTTTAAACAAACCCCTGAAGAACTTATTCATGAACCCCCTCCTCATTAGTGCATCCTCAAGCCTAGCCTCATCAAGCCTACCGCGCCTAAACTCCCTATATATGTCGTAGATCTCCAGCAGTACTAGGAAGTTTAGGAAGCCGATTATGTACAGGAAGCCACCACTTATTAAGGTGCCGATTATTGAGCCGACATTCTCAATATTAGCCAGGCTCTTGACAATATACCTGGTGGCGATCATCAATGCCACGGCCATTAGGATAACCACGGTTGAGTGGCCGAGGCTAAAGAACGTCCCAGTAAACAGCGACCTCTTACGCTCCTGGACAAGCTTCCTGGTGGAGTTATCGATGGCGGCTAGGTGGTCGGCATCCAGGCCATGCCTAAGCCCGAATAGGTAAGCCAAAACCCCCAGAATGGATAACGTCACTGCACCACGGATGTGGGCTACGTCCCCAAGCCACGATGTTGCGGAACTGCTGAACGCGGCATTGTGGGCGAGCGTGACTAGTTCATAGAACCAGAACCAGGCAAGCCCTGTGGCCGTCAATATGGCGGTGTATGTGAGGCCCATGATTAAGGCAGTTTTCCTCCCTATGACTAATTGCTCACTCATTAACTCATTGGATAGGGCATGACTTTTAAGTATTATTATCAGTTAGGTAGTAAGTAGTTACGTATTAATTATTACGTAGATAATGCATATAATGTGTTGTAGTACTTTTTAGTGTTATATGAGGTTTATTGAGGTTCTTGCTTCCCGCGCTATGGACTTAGCCGGTGATTTGAGTATTGTGGATTATTGCATTTGCCTTAGGGCTACTTATGTCGTTGTTTCTGATGGTCGTAGGGAAGCCATTGGGATGGCGCATGTGTCTTATGAGGACTTACACGGTATCGGCAGAGTCATGGAGCCCTCGATAGACTACCTCCCTAACATGGTTATTGACGTTAACCCACTGAATAGGGTTCTTGGGCTAGCCCTAATAAATGCGATTTCCCAATACCACATAACCGAGGTTAGGCAGGACGAGTTAGAGTTAAGGTCTCCAGTATGTGTGGTTGGCCTTATGAGGCCATTAATCGAGGAGTTGAGGAGTAAGGGTCTCGAGGTTTACGTCTTTGAGAGGTCGCCATACTTACGTGGTGATAATGCCTATTCGGATGTTGAGGAGGAGTTATTAATACCTAGGTGCGGCACGGTATATATAACGGGCATGGCGCTCTTAAACTTCACAATAGATAGATTGCTGGATTTCTCGAGGGGTATTAACGTACTCATAGGCCCATCCGCAAGCCTACTGCCTGAGTTAGTGAAGGGCTTGGGTATTCATTATATTGAGTCCATGAAATTCACGGACGTTAAGACCGTTAAGAAGCACTTAAGGCTTGGCGGCTACGTATCAATGAAGGTACATAGTAACCTGGGCATTCCCTATAGATTTAAGGTTTAAAATGCAAAGCCTAACACTTATTTATGGCATTAATGCTCTCACCCACAATAGCGGAGCTATTAAGGGAATTGTCTGGTGGTGGGGATGTCGAGGAGTTTATAGTTAGCCTAATTGCCGAGAGGCTTGATCCTCCTCGTAGGGTTGAGTTTTATCTTAAGCTTAGTGAGGATTACCTGAGGAATGCGGAGGAACTGTACAGTAAGGGTGACTTAGCCCAGGCCGGCGAGAAGTACTGGGGCGCCGTGACGGCATTACTCAACGCCATCGCCGAGATGAGGGGTTGGGAACACTATAGCCATAGGGATTATGACGTAGTAATTGGGAAGTTGTATAAGGAAGTCTGTGATAAATCTCTTCTGATGGATTTTAGAATGGCCGAGGCACTCCACGCAAACTTCTACCGCAACTTCATGGACAAGGAAGAGTTCGAAATACATAGACAGGCGGCTCTGGAGTTGATTGAGAGGTTAAGGGGCGTTATTAAGGGGTTAAAGCATGGCTCTTAGGCATGGAGGGTCTTAGGCAATTAGCTTTTAATTCCTGGGTCACTATTATTGATCTGTGGGTAGGGTTCGTAGGGTTAGCCTGGCGATTGATGAGGATTTACTTAAGGCGATTGATGAGGCCATGGTTAGGGTTGGTGAGGTTAATAGGTCTAGGTTCATAAACACGTTGATTAGCAACGCAATTGCCGAGCAAGCGGCTGGTGCTGGTGGTCGCGTGTTTTCACTGGTAATTGTTATGTATGACCATGAGTTTGGTGATACAGAGAAGTACGTGACGGATATACAGCATGAGTTTAGGGATGTGATTAGGGTCGTAACCCACACCCACGTCACGGATAGGGACTGCATCGAGGTAATACACGCAATGGGCGATTACGAGAGGATACAGGAATTAACGAAGAGATTAACGGCAATAAGGAGGGGCATAAAGTACATAAAAGTAACGAATATACCAATACCAACAGTTAGTTAGTAATATTGGCGTCTCACGTCTCGAGTAATTTCCTAATAAAATCATGGGTCTTCAAACCCCATAGATGCTCTTTAAGTAATTTTCTAAGCTCACCCTTGCTCATGCTCGGTAATTGAGTAGTAATCACTACGCGTGATGGCTCGGCTATTGGGCCCACCAACTCCCTAATAACTCTCTTAACATCGTCCGGGCCTCCATCATTACCCTCTACGATCACTACGGGGCTCTCAAACTTAATGTCGTCAAGCATTCCCGCAACCACGGCCCTTTTAACCCAGGGTAGCGACTCTACGGCTTTCTCAATCTCGCCCGGACTAATCCTATACCCATTAACCTTCATCACACCATCAGCCCTACCCAATGGGTAGATGTACATGTCATTGTCCATGATGGCGTAGTCCCCAACGAAGTACACACCCTTAACCCACTTACGTACGTAATGCTCCGTGTACTCAATCGGCATGGCGGGCCAAGGGGACTTAACAACTAAGTAACCGACGGAACCCCTCACGGGGTTCCCATCCGCATCGACCACGTCAATGTCGAAGCCGGGCATTGGGGGGCCAACGGAGCCTGGGACTAATGGTACGAATGTATAGTTGGGGAGGCTCCCGGTTACGAAAGTGCCTAGCTCTGACTGAATGAACATATGCACCACGGGTATCCTACCACTCAGCTTGCTTGGGAGTGAGTCTATCGTGGGTACGGTCCCCGTACCGACAAACTGATATGTCCAACGCCACACCGAGGCTTCGAGGGGTTCGGCGGTCGTTAGTATTAGTCTGAGCATGTCGAGGTTATGTGACAATAAGAGGTTTGGGTCTTGGCGTGAGAGTATCCTCAATGCGGCGCCTGTCGTTAAAAATACCGTGACTGCGTACCTCTCTAGGATGGACCACCACCTATCCCAGTGCGGGTAATCGGGTCCACCCTCGTAAAGCACCACCGTGGAGCCTATCATGAATGGGCCAAAGACTACGTAAGTAATCCCTGTTATCCAACCCGGTAATACTGTGCAGAAGTAGGTGTCGTGCGGTCTGAGCCCCATCCACCTAGTCGTTGAGTAAGTCTGCACTAAATAACCACCAACGCCATGCGTTATTAGTCCCAAATCCTCATCATAGCCAATATGAAGCCCAAAGAGCGGGTGCGTTGAATCAGCCACGTAGTCCTCACCGGCATCTAGAGTTGGCGCTTCATCAATGTATAGGTCCCTGCCCTGAACCACGCCTACGTTGACGTTCATCCTATTGATAATCAGTACCTTGAGATTATGGTTAATGGCGCTTAATGCTTTATCTACCGTGGATTTAACGGTGATGGGCTTACCCCTCCGTGGGAATGCATCCACAGTAATCAGTACTTTTGGTTTTCTATCACTAATCCTCCTCGCCAAGTCAAGTGCCCCAAAGCCCGTGAATACGAACTCGAAAGGCGCACCAAGCCTAACGGAGGCTAACGCTAATGCAATTACCTCAGGCATGGGTGGTGCATAGAACATTACCCAATCATGGGGGCCAACGCCAAGACCTCTAAGTATTGATGAATATTTAATAACCATTTCATTAAGGTCTGAATAGGTGTATACCCTGGTAATGCCCTCCTCACTCTCCCAAATAATAGCCGGCTTATCCCAAACCCACGTTGACTTATGCTTACCCATTATATTACGATAGGCATCGATTAACCCACCAACAAACCACCGTGTATTATAATGGTCACCGACCATTACGTAATTCCACGCCCTTTCCCAAATCAATTGCTTAGCCTCACTACTCCAAAAATTAATTAAGTCCCTGACGCTGCGTTGATGCACAACCTTAAATTGAGGAATACCAATAACCTTATAGCGCATTGATGGTGGCACAATCCTCTCGGGATTGAATACTCTCCTTATAACATCCTCGGACATCCGGTCTTCACCGCACGATTTATTTAAGTCCTTAAGTAATCTTATGCTAAATTTCTGATAAGAATATTTAAAAATCATGCATAAGGTGGATCGGCGTGCATGAGTGGTCATTGGCATCAGCAATCGTTGAGAGCGTTGATAAGTGGGCCCGTGAAAATAATGTGAATAATGTGATTAAGGTCGTTGTTGAAATCCCATCAATATCAATGATAGACCTGGAAATACTTAAGGAGGCCTTCGACATGCTCAAGCAGGATTCTAAATTGGTTAAGGCATCCCTCGAGGTTAAGGTTGTTGCACCAAAATTAAGGTGTAGGCGTTGCGGGTACGTACTGACGGATGACGATGTTAAGAAACAACTAAATGAATTAATGAAGGATTATGGCGAGGAATACCCATTGCACCTAATTCCTGACCTGGCACCAGCATTACTTAAATGCCCTAGGTGTGGCTCTCATGATTTAGAGATGGAGGAACCAAGAATTAGGGTGGCCGAGGTGGTTACGGAATGATTAAGGAGCCAGCGCTGGAATTGGCCAGGGATAGGCTGAAGGGTAGAGGGGTTATTGCTATTGTGAGCGGTAAGGGTGGTGTTGGTAAGAGCACCGTGTCGGCATTAACGGCATTAAGTATCGCCAATAGGGATTACGCAGTATTAATTGACCTGGACATACACGGTATGTCGGTGCCCAGGCTGTTTGGGATTGAGAATAAGATGCATGACGTGAGTAGGGAGGGTTTAGAGCCGATAATGATTAATGAAAGGCTTGGAATAATAAGTTTGAGAGGGGTAATTGGTAGTAAGTACGTAGTACTGCCGGGCGAAAGGCGAGGCGGCGTGCTCCTAGACCTATTGGCATATACTAACTACAGGGATTCCAAGTACGTAATAATCGACATGCCGCCTGGGATGAGCGATGAATTACTAATACTGCACAGGGTGAGGAATTACTTACCAATTGTGGTAACATCACCGTCGAGGCAATCCGTAGGTGTGGTTGAGGACCTAGTAAGGTATTTAACGGACTCGGGAATAAAGCCTACGGCTATGATCATAAACATGGCATTCATGAAGTGCGGCCATGAGGTAGTAAAGCCCTTCGGTAGTACTGACTGGGCGATCGAATTAGCCCGTAAATACGGCATTGAATTAATTAAGGAATTGCCGATAGATCCAGCGATCGAGGAATACATAGGTAAGATAAATGAGTACAGTGGGCAGTTACTAACGGAATTAAGCTCAATGATTAATACCGTGATCCAGGAAATACAAAGATATTAATCGTCTTTATATAAATACCTTGCCTTATTATGAAATGGCATCACGGAATGAGTAATACCTTGCCTACCCTATCCTCCGCCTTAAACATGGTGTCGAACGCCTCCTTAACCTTGTCGAGGCTCATCTTTGAGTAGATCGGCGCCTTAATCCTGCGTTTACTAAGCAGGTCAAGTAGTTTAATGAGTTCAGCCCTGGTACCACCTGTCGAGCCTAGTATGGTGACTTCCCTTGAGTATAATGACGGTAAGCTAAGCGTAACATCACCACCAGTGAGTGCGCCGGCAGTCACCCACTTACCGTAACGAGCAACCAATTGGAAGCTTAGGTTCCAGGTTGCTTGACCAACTGCATCGATCACTAAGTCGGCGCCAAGCCCATTACTTAACTCGTTCACTAAGGTTTGGGCTTCCTCCGGTGTCACTACGTAATCAGCGCCTAGTTCCATCAATGCGCCCTTAACCTTGCTTGCCTTACGGCTTACCGCGATTACGACAGCACCGGCTAGTTTTGCGAATTGAACGGCATAACTACCCACGTTGCCCGTGGCCCCAAATACAACGACTAACTCACCAGGCTTTACACCTGCCCTGTCAAAGACCATATGCCAGGCGGTTAATGCACCAACGGGTAGTGTCGCTGCCTCATCGAGACCGACGCCCCTTGGTATTCTAATGGCATTGGTGGCGGGTACCACGGCGTATTCTGCGAACCCGCCATTGGTAACAACGCCTATTAATCCACCATTCACGCATAACTCCTCATGACCAACCAGGCAATACCTGCAGGTGCCATCGAATAGCCTGTTGTAGATTGTGACCTCATCACCAACACTGATGCCCTTGACGTTGGAGCCAACCTCCTCAATCACGCCAACAAACTCCGCACCCGGTATATGCGGCATTGGCTTACCACCCCTATTAATTGTGAAGTAGTCCACTGGGTTAACACCCGCATACTTAACACGCACCAACACCTCATTCGGACTAGGCCTTGGCACCTCAACATCCATCATACGCACATTCTCCATGCCAGGCCTATCAAAGACGACAGCACGCATCGTATTATTCGTAACCAACCGTAATTTAAAGCAATATGCGGCAGTTTTCAAATTCTTGACACATGCAGTATGGTGTAAATGCCCATTATTGCCGTGGCTACGGCAACCGTGAGCCTAATATGGCGTTCTGGGAGTCTTCTTTGGGTAATTGTACCTAGGTAAATGCCAATTAATCCACCAAGGCCCATGGATAATCCATTAATTACATCAGGCGGATAACCGAGGTATGCGTATGACAATACTCCAATGAGGGATACCATTAAGGTTACCATTAATGTTGGTCCCGAGATTATGTAGGCTGGTAACCCCATAGGGCCCATTAATACTGGCGATAGTATTGATGCGCCCCCTATACCGTAGGTACCACTTACTATGCCTACCAATAATGTAATAACCATCAACAATATGGTGTTAACCCTATAAGTGTTGCCTTTATTTGTTATTATAACCAGCGATGTCTTATCACGGCTACACCGCACTACAGTCTCATATGTATGGACCCGCCTTATAAGTAAGGCATTGCTTAGGATTATTTCCATGGCCAATGCCAGTAGTACGGCGCTCATGAAGTAGGAAAATGCATAACCGCCAGTTAGGTAGTGTCCCCTTAACCACGTCCCCACCACAGCCCCTGCCGACGCCCCTATGACTAGGATTAACGTGAATGGTGCGGCAATCCTCCTTTCACGAAGGTACTCGTGGATGCTCAATGGTATTGAGATTATGTTATACAGTAGATTTGTGCTGCTTATCACTGGGTTTGCGGTACTAAGGATGTATGATTGTATCGGTAGCAATAAGTAAGCCCCGGATATCCCTCCCTGAGACGTTACGAAGGATATCGCCAATGCCGCCATGAACAATTCAATTAATTGGAGCAGGTTAATACTCATGTGGTTTCAATGATCCCTTTTAATAGATCGTATTAAGTTTTATTCCATGTGCATCAGAAACTTATTTTTAGGGAGGTACGGCTTTCCCTCTTTTCACCAGGTATGTTGAGCTTCCTCCAGTCCGATGCTAGCTTAACCTCCTTACCTTTCCTAGCCATTACATATGAATACGCGGACAACGCCGCGATTACTCCCTGCGCCGCGGCAATGACTGCTTGCTTATATGGAGATACACATACATCCCCACCCGCAAATAAGCCCTCAGTACCTGTCCTACCATACTCATCAATCACTATCTCACCCTTCTCATTCAACTTAACTAGATTACGCACGAAGTCCGTCTTAGCCACATAACCAATCTCAATGAATACGGCCTTAACGGGTATCTCAAGGGTCCTCCCCGTAACCCTATCCCTCACAACCACAGACTCAACCCTACCCTTACCCTTTATTTCCACTACGTCGTGCCTAGGCATTAATACAGCCTTACCGCTATTGAGCATTAGGTTCATGAATTCATCATCATTTACAGGCTTATCACCAGGGAAAACCCAGTAAAACCTGTTTACAACGTTCATCAATATTTCGGCGGCTTCATAAGCCGGTTCTCCCCAGGACACAAGTGCCACGTCTTGCCCACGGTATAATGCGGCGTCACATATTGTACAGTAACTCACGCCCTTACCCTTAAGCTCCTGCTCGCCAGGTACGCCCAAGTCCCTTGGCGTCTTACCGAATGCCAATATCACGGCTATGCTCCTATACTCATCGCCACTGGCAGTCCTTATAACGAAGTCACCCCCATCAACCTTATCAAGCTTAACAACCTCATCAAACACGATTTCAGCACCAAAAATCCTGGCCTGATTCTCAACCCTCCTAACTAAGTCTAACCCCTTGATGCTAATGAAGCCAGGGTAATTCTGAACCTCATCTGTTAACGATAATTGTCCCCCAATATCCTTACTAATGACTAAGGTCCTTAATCCCTGCCTAGCGGCGTATAACGCCGCGCTAAGCCCTGCTATGCCCGCGCCTATGATTATGACATCATAAACATCAATGTCTCCATCCATCAAGACTACGGCTTAATCTTACTTATAAATTCTCTTTACATGTTCAATGAAAATATTGATTTTTTATACATATAATTAGTAATTATTTATAAGCTTTTTTAATTAAAAATATAACGAGATTACACAGCATCACAATGGCTTAACCTCGTACTTACCATCGGGGTAAACAATAGCCCTAGCCCTCCTTGTTGCCCAGCAGGAGAAGACTATGCCTATTGCGAAGGTTGCTGGATGCCTATAGGCGTACTCAATATGTACATCTAACGCCGTTACATTACCCCCAGTCCCGTGGGCTCCAATGCCAAGTTTATTAATGGCGTTCAGGAGTGCATCCTCTATCTTCGCTATGTCGGGGTTACTATTCCTGGAACCAACGGGCCTAAGCACAGCCGCCTTCTTGGCGAGTTTAGCTGCAACGTCTAGGTTAGGGCCTATGCCTATCCCAACAATGACCGGTGGGCATGGCATTGGGCCGGCGTCTATGACGGCATTAAGCACCAACTCTGGCAGTCTTTCCCAGGCATTGCCTGGCGGTACAACGAATGCCTTGCTTGGTAACTCAGTACCGCCACCCTTTGGTGTGTAGATCATCTCCAGGTAATTCCCATCAAATAATTCAACGTCGAATACTGGTATTCCAATACCAGTATTATCGCCACTATTCCTCTCTGTTAATGGATCAACGGAGTTAGATCTAAGGGGTAATTCCTTAGTGACCTCCCTAACGGCCTCCGTAAGTATTGAGAATAACTTACTCCTGATAGGGAAACCATCGCCAAGCTTTATGAAGAATGTTGGAACGCCAGTATCCTGGCATACAGCAGCCGTGTACTTCTGCGCCAACTCAATATTTGTTAATATGGCGTTTAATTGAACCCTGCTTGGTTCATGAATTTCTATCTTAACGGCATTCCTTAATGCATTAACCACGTCCTCAGCTGGTGATACGCTGGCCATTCTTACTATTGCCTTTGCAGCCTCCTTAACCACATTCTCAAGGCTCGGCATAATTACGGTAACGATCAACTTATATTAAAGCTTTAATTCTATGTTTGTCGCGGAAAATATCTAGGGGGAATGCTTAATACACCCGGATTGGTGATTTTAATCGATAGGTATGGGCACGTATTACCTCAAAACGCCAATATCTGATGATGACATTACGAAATTAAGGGTTGGCGACACAATATACGTAAGCGGTATTCTAGTCAGCGCCAGGGATGCAGCGCACGTTAGGATGGTCGAATCATTACACAAGGGTGAAAAGTTACCCGTAGATCTGAGGGGTGGCGTTATTTATCACGCGGGACCAGTGGCCCTTAAGCAGGGTAATACCTGGAGGATAGTTAGTATGGGGCCGACAACAAGCGCAAGGATGGATGACTTCGAGCCTGAGGTCATTGAGAAGCTAGGGGTTAAGTTAGTCATTGGTAAGGGCGGCATGGGTCCAAAGACCACGGAGGCCATGAAGAGGTATAAGGCAGCCTATGCAATATTCACGGGCGGTGCCGGTGTCCTTGCGGCGCAGGCAATAAAGAGGGTTGTTGATGTGCATTGGCTTGACCTGGGAATCGCTGAGGCCATGTGGGTTCTTGAGGTTGAGAATTTTGGACCGTTAACGGTAATAATCGATTCATACGGTAATAATTACTATGAGGATCTGAGGAAGAACGTCAGGAGTAAAGTACCTGACCTGAGTAAGGAGGTCGTTAATACGATAAAGAGCGTAATTAAGGTATAAACCGGCTATCATTACTGTGTGGGTTTAAATCATTACCCATCATTCCATTTCTACTTAATTATGCTCTTAACAACGTCGTGCTCGGTGATTATACCCATTAACCTACCAGCCTCAACAATCGGTAATGAGCCGATGTTATTCCTCCTCATTAACCTAACGGCATCTATTAATGACGCAGCACTATCGATTGTCACAGGATTGTGACTCATCAATTTTGATACAGCGATACTAAGGTCGACCTGACCCCGCAATTTATAGTACTTAATCGCATACCTCAGTACGTCCTTAACAGTCATTATACCAAGTAATCTGTCCTGATCTGCTATCAGGAGATGCCTAATGCCGTGCCTAACCATAACCTCCATGGCAGAGGCTAATGAAGCATCCTCACTAACCCTTATTGGATCCCTATTGGCAACCTCATGAACCCTGTACTTCACGAATACCTGCTCAGGCATCTTATTGACTATATCACGTTCAGTAATAATACCGGCTAATTCGTTTCCTTTAAGTACAAGCGCGTGGTCAATACCGTTATCAAGCATTTTCCTAATCACAGCCATGGCATCATCACCATGCAACACAGTGAGGAATTTCCCACTGCCATACTTAACCACGGGCTCCCTTAGGGCGTTAATACCATCATTAACAATCCCATTAATTACATCTAATGCTGTTAATACCGACCTCACGGAGCCACCCTCAATAATCGGTAGGTGCCTGAATCCATGATCAACCATTAACTGTACGGCGACGGCTAATTCCCGGTTAGGGTCTATGGTGAATACGCTACCCGTCATTAACTCCTGCGCATTCATTATCTAGAGATAGCCACTCTCTAGTTTAAGTTTTCTAATCATTAAACCCACTAATGAAGTATCACCCAGAAGGCTTATTTTAAGGCCATTAAGAGCATGATTAATGCAGGCAATAACCATAAACATACTGGGCCCCGTAACATTGCCGGATTTTCCCAGGGAGTTCCACGACACGATGACCAAGTTCGGGGTCTTCCGAGCGTTCATTGCGGGTTCATGGATTGACTTCGGGAGTTACATGCCTGTTAAGTCTCCAATAAATGGCGAGGTGATAGCCCAAGTAAATAAGTTGAGCGCTGAGCATGTAAACTCAGCCATAGAGAGGCTCCACTACTCATGGCCATCACTCAGGGCAATACCGGCGCATAAACGCGCAGACATGCTGATGAAGGTGGCGGACTTCATCGAGGAGTATAGGCAGTTGTTTAGGGATGTCCTAGTGATCGAGGGTGGGAAGCCCATTAGTGAGGCTGAGGGTGAGGTTGATTCAACAATAACCAGGCTTAGGATGATTCATCAGGACCTGGGCAGGCTATTAAATGTGGGCATTCCAGGCGAGTATGGTGTGGGTACGGAGAATAAATACGCAATCGTGGTTAGGGAACCCATAGGCGTTGTCGCGGCGATAGCCCCGTTTAATTATCCATTATTCACATCAATGGTTAAGATAGCCACAGCCCTCCTGGCAGGTGACCCAGTGATATTTAAGCCATCGAGCTATACACCAATAACCGGCGTGTTAATTGCAAAGGCCATTGAGTATGCAGGTCTCGGTAATTACTTCGCCATGGTCACAGGCCCTGGGGCGATAGTTGGTGATGCCATGGTAACGCACCCACTGGTTAGGGCAATCACGCTAACGGGCAGTACGGAGACTGGGCTTAGGGTCATGAGGATGGCTGGGTTAAAGAGGTTGCAACTTGAGCTTGGCGGTAAGGCGCCGGCGATAGTTCTTGAGGATGCGGACTTAAGGGATGCCGCCAAGAAGATAGTCACTGGCTCACTTAGGCTCTCTGGACAGCGTTGCGATGCAATCAGTAGGGTCATCGCCATGGATAGTATAGCCGATGAGCTAATCAACTACATAACCAAGGAGGTAAGTGAGTGGGTTGTTGGCGATCCACGCGATCCCAAGGTTAGGGTCGGTCCACTCATCGACTCAAACGCCGTTGAGAGAGTTCACTCAATGGTTGATGATGCGCTAATGAAGGGAGGCAGGTTAATTTACGGTGGTGGGTATTGGCTTACGTACCATGAACCCACCGTCATTGACCATGTGAGTAGGAAGTCAAGGCTTGCACTCGAGGAGACCTTTGGTCCAGTAATACCTATCATAAGGGTTAAGTCCGTTGATGAGGCTATTGAGGTGGCTAATGAGGTTATTTACGGGCTCGACGCCGCGGTCTTTGGGCGCGACGTAGGCACGCTGTGGAGGGTGGCAAGGTCCCTGGAGGTTGGTGAGGTCACGATAAACGACTTCCCAAGGCATGGACTCGGCCTATTCCCATTCGGCGGCGTGAAGGAGTCGGGGTTCGGCCGCGAGGGGATTGGGTTTAGCGTGGAGGACGTCACCGAGCTAAAGACCATAGTAATCACGTACAAATAACCAACATAACCTCACACAACTACCATTAAATCCCAAAACCAATAAATGAACAATCCTAATCAAGGGGAAAATACTGGCACAAGCCCAGGAAACCCGCGGACACCGCTAATCAACCCAAGGCTCAATTATCTACTGCTAAACGGCAAAATCATCGGAACAAGTGCATTGTTGGGTAATTGAATGGTGCCGTGGGGACAAGTAATACCTGTCTCGTTGGGGGTCGTTGGAACAAGTGCGTGTCGTGGATGTTCATGGGGATTTATGTTCCAATGAAAATCAAGCAAGGGTAAAGGAAAAACTTAAAAATAACCAAATAAACCAACGCACCGGAAGATTTCAATAGAATATTGAAAGATACCTGCATATGCCCTAAACCTAACACGGTCATGGTTATGAGAAGATTTCAATAGAATATTGAAAGCTCTCGGGCATCATAATGATACCCTCCTCGAATTCACTACCCTCGTTGAAGATTTCAATAGAATATTGAAAGCTCGTGCCGAAGTCACTACCGCCACCACCAGTAAGCCAGCTCGAGGAAGATTTCAATAGAATATTGAAAGCTATTGATGATTATCCTGTCCTCAAAGATCTTGGACATTTTGAGGGGAAGATTTCAATAGAATATTGAAAGTTCTTGAGCACCGTGATTGACGAGGGGTAGTAGGGCAGGTAGTACTTGAAGATTTCAATAGAATATTGAAAGAGTACCTTGGCGATTGAGTCACCGAACATGGCATAACCCATGACCATCAGAAGATTTCAATAGAATATTGAAAGGTGATCCTCTACGTGAGTGGTGCCGGCGCCATCAAACCCGTCGAAGATTTCAATAGAATATTGAAAGCTTCGTGAGTACAAGAACCAATGCCTCGCTTCCTTTTGTCAACGTGAAGATTTCAATAGAATATTGAAAGAGTTCCTGTAACTTACTGGTCAGTGTTATGACTGCGTCTATTGGAAGATTTCAATAGAATATTGAAAGTTGATGTAGTCGTATAACGAGCACGCATAATTGCAATTCCTCAAGAAGATTTCAATAAAATTACTGAAAGAGTCCCGAGGTCCGCGTGGATTGATTGTGGAGGTTTTAGGCGCTTATTGAGGTGGTCCTTCCTTAGGGAGGGCTTGATTGCATAAACTTTAAAAATTATTGTTGAGAACGAACGCCGTATGAGAATTTACACGTGCGCCTTCTGTGGAAAGCCAATACCACCAGGCACTGGAATAATGTATGTTAGGGCCGATGGGACAGTACTTAGATTCTGCAGTAGGAAGTGCTTCGTGAGCGCGGTTAAGTATAACCGCGACCCAAGAAGGCTGGCCTGGGTAAGGAAGGAGACGAAGAAAGCCAAGGCACAGAAATGAGAGGACCTTTTAAGGAGGTCATCATTAGCTTGAGTGATGGTCATAGTCTACAGGGGCAGGCGTGTTACGTTGGACGTATCCAAGACAGTACTGCCAAATGGTCGTGAAATGAATGTGGAGAAGGTCTTATTTCCTCACGCTATAGCAGCATTACCGATATATGAAAGTAATAAGGTCGTATTACTACGCCAATTTAGGCCTGTCATTAATGACTACATCCTTGAAATACCAGCTGGCGTTATTGAGGAGGGTGAGAGACCTGAAATGGCATTGATCAGGGAGTTGAATGAGGAAATTGGTGCTGAGGTTGATTATTTTGAAAAGCTCTTTGAGGGCTTTACGTCACCGGGATATTCCACTGAGTACTTAACGATTTACTACGTAAGCATTAGGAGGTTGGGTGAACCAAAGCCTGAGCCGCATGAGGTTATTGATAGGGTTATCGTTGATTTTAGGGATGCCGTGAATATGGTTCTTAATGGAGGCATTAGGGATGCTAAGTCCGCGCTTGCGATAACGCTATATATGCTTAAGAAGGGTATTAGGGTGTGATTTCGCATGCAATTAACTGAGGAGTTGGTGCTTAAGGCCCTTGCCAATGTTAAGATAGAGCCTAGGAAGTTCGCGGCATTGTACGTGTTTAGGAGTAGTAATGACATTTTTAAGGCGCTCATTGTAACCATATTGACGCAGAACACTAACGATAGAAATGCACTTAGGGCTTATGAAAACCTCATTAGGGTTGCCGGTGATATAACGCCGCAGAGGTTAATCGGTATTGGCGAGGATGCCCTTGCCAATGCCATTAAACCTGCTGGTATGCATAGGATTAGGGCTAGGAAAATCATTGAGTTGTCCAGGGTTATCCTTGAGAGGTATGGTGGTGATTTAACGTGGATCGTAGATTCACCTTTAGACGAGGCTAGGAAGGCGTTGCTTGAACTTCCAGGTGTTGGTGAGAAGACTGCGGATGTTATCCTGGTTAACCTGGGCAAACCTACGTTTCCTGTTGACACTCACATCACTAGGATATCCATTAGACTTGGCATTGTTAAGTCGAGGAATTACCGCGAGATACAGAAAGCCTGGATGGGCATATTGACCCCAGACCCAAGTAGGTACTTGGAGGTTCACCTTAAGCTTATTCAGTTTGGTAGGGATGTATGTAGGGCGAGGAACCCGAGGTGTGATATGTGTGGATTTAAGGAGGTTTGTAATTACTACATGAGTAATGTTAAGGGGAAGGTCGCTCAATAACTTTTATCGAATCAACTCCTTTAGGTATGGCTCTGAATTAACTTCCTTATAGCCCTCCTTGGTTATTGTCACGACGTCAATACCCTCGCCACTCCCTGGATCGTGGTAAATGGCTGACCTGACAGCCCTAACCGCAAGTCTAATAGCATCCTCAATACTCATGTCCCTCCTGTAACCATCTTCGAGAACTCCAAACGCGGTTGGCGAACCACTGCCTGTTGCCATGAATTCCGTCTCTCTAGTCAACGTCCCGAAGAAGTCAAGCATATATATAACAGGTCCCTCATCGGGATCCCAACCGCCAAATATCATGTGGACCAAATAAATGAAGGGTCTGCTTGAGAACACAATGAGAGATGCATAGTTGGCTAGGGCCCTTATTGATATTGGCTTACCAGTCTCTATCTTGTACTGTATCGCGGTCGCCGTTAATGCATCAAGAACCTTCTGTAGATCTGCAACACCACCGCTCATTGTTGCTGCCACGTGATTGTCGATCTTCCAAATCTTGACGCCCTTCTTCCTATGGGCTATGTAGTAACCAGCGGTTACCCTCCTATCCGTGGCTAGGACAACGCCGTCATTAACCACTATCCCTACGGTGGTTGTTCCAGTCATTAATCTATTAAGATTCTCATTACCTACTGTGAACATCAATCTCAATGAGAACTGCTTTATTAATAAATCTTAACCTAATCCTCTAATTCACTGAGAGGATTGCTGGGCCTGCTGTGTCTCAGGCTTTGACTCTGCCTGCTTTTCCTCAGCCTTAGCCTCCGCAGGCTTTGTCTCAGCCTCCCTCTTAATCTCTATTTCGTCAACAAAGACCACCTTATTCACACCCGTGAATCTACTCCCAATGTCATCGGCTATCCTAGCCTTTATCGTGCCTATGTTCTCCATGAATAAAGTCTCAATGGGTAGTTTAATCGTCACGATAGAGCCGCCCTCACCAAGCTCAACCCTGACCTTATTTATCTCAATCCTCGGTATGTACTGCTTAATTATATACTTAACCTTATCCTCAGTGGTCTCGAGCTTCTTAATTACCTTAGCCGTGACGATAAGCGTCTTACCAGCCAATGGGTGATTAAAGTCCAGGGTAACCCTACCACCCGTTATACTAACAACCCTGCCCTGTTGATTATTAACCTCAACAACATCGCCAACCCTAGGTAACTTGCCATACCTATAGAATTCCCTAATGGATATAACCCTGACCTTACTCGGGTCCCTCTGGCCAAAGGCCTTGTCCGGCGGTATCTCCACGGTTATCTCCTGACCCTCACTCGAATTCATTATTGCCTGCTCCAATGGCTCAAAGAGCTTTGTCTCGCCTATAATTATCAATCGCGGTTCATAAACCTCATCAGGCCTATAAATACCTGCCTCCTTGGCCTTATCCTCTACCGTGGTCTCCACGACCTTATTATCATCCTTATCAACAACCGTGTACTCAAGTAGTATGTAATCACCCTTCTGAAATGGCATCGACTATGAACGATTGACCGCCCCTTTTAAATTTTAAGCTGTAAGAGAATTAGGTTTTAATTCCCTTTAGGATTAATGTAGTGTGATGAATGTAGCCTATGTAATGAGCCTCGCGGTTACATTATCGATAATACTGGCATTATTAGGGATTGTGCTAATAATAATCGATATTGTGAGGAGTCACGAGAAGGAGGAGAGGGAAAAAGGGAATGAGGAAGGGAGGGAGGAGAGGAAGTCAGGTGTTGGTGGTGTGGTCCTAATAGGCCCGGTGCCTATAATCTTTGGTAATGACCCATCCATCATTAGGTGGGCTATAGTACTCACTATAATAATTGTGGTGCTATTCGTAATACTCACGTTACTACCTGGCATACTGTGAGGTGACCGCCATGAGACTTTACCAACTTGGTATTTTACTAATAATCCTTGCGGTTCTCATACCAATCATAGCCGTTATAATGGCCATTGCGGTGGGGGTGAGTAATTCATATACATCACCCACATCACCCGCAAATGTGGGTGGTGCCATTGTTATATTCCCAATCGTACCAATACCAATACTCATAACCTTCGGCAAACCACAGATAACTCAACCCCTGATTTGGTTTACTTACGTAATCTTCCTAATATTCCTAGCCTTAATAATATTCTCGATAGTGCAGTATTATAGGGCTAGGAGGGAGTTGATGAGGCGTTGGCAGGAAGAGCATAAATAGGTTAGAGGTTAGTAGGGCTTAATGAAACTATACTGGTCACCTGTTGAGCTAGCCAGTAGATTAGCGAGAAGGGGCGTTAAGTATAACTTCGCCAGTGGCGCGCCTGACCCGGATTTATTACCATTTGATGAGTTGAGGAAATCCTTCGAGAGGGTTTATGAGGAGTATGGTAAGGCAATTATTGCGTATCCAGGTGCTGGTGGTTTAAGGGAGTTGAGGGTTGAGCTCTCGAGGTATGTTAATAGGGTTCTTGGTATAAACGCTAATTGGAGAGATGTAATAGTAACCGCAGGTGCTCAACACGCTATCAAATTATTATCGCAATTATTAATGAGGAGGAGAACCGTAGTCTATGTCGAAGACCCTACATTCGTTGAGACCGTGGCGCCCATGAAATTTCAGGGTGCTAAATTAATTGGTGTACCCATTGATAATGAGGGTATGAACATACATGAATTAGAGAGGCTGGTTAAGATTCATGGACCTGGCATCGTATACACAGTGCCCAATTGCCATAACCCAACGGGTGTATCACTCAGTAGGGATAGGAGGAAGCACCTAATCGAAATTGCCAGGGAGCATGAATTAACGATCATCGAGGATGACCCATACACATCACTTCACTCCAATGCGGAGCCTACCCTTAAATCCATGAGTGATGATGTTGTTTATGTTGGAACATTATCGAAGGTATTAGGTCCAGGCCTAAGGATTGGCTTTGTGATAACCAATGGTGCATTAAGGAATAATCTAGAGAAGCTTGAGCAGCACGATTTCGCGGCATCAACACTCAATCAGTACCTGGTTTATGACCTATTAAGGAGGGGTGTTGCCGACGACGTTGTAAGGAGGGCACGTGAGTTATATCCAAGGAAGCTTAGGGAGCTTATTGAGGCACTGGATGAGTATTTACCTAATGCCTTAATCTATAGGCCCATCTGTGGGTTTTATGCATTCATAAACACTGGGGTAAATGCTTGGGAGTTGTTGAGGAGGAGTATTAGGCAGGGTGTGGTGTTTGTTCCTGGGGGTAAATTCTTCATTAGCGGGGCTAAGGAGAACACGGCTAGGCTTAGTATTGGCTCAATACGCATTGACCTAATAAGGGAGGGCGTAAAGACGCTGAGTAGTGTTATTATGGCTACTTAATGATTATGTAATCACCACTGCTAGATCCTCTATTACTTAATCCCTTAATTATTGACGCAATTATTATGAGAAGTGTCAACAAGCCAAATATTATCAATAATGACTTAATACCCAGTGCCCCAAACGTCCAAACCCTAACATAGATGTTATCACCTGTTATATTTACTACGTAAACGTCACTTCCGTAAATAACCATACCAATTGATGAATTAATAGGCACACAGTATTTACCTGGACCTACGTAGTATAAACTGCCAACATTTAATACGGCATTTGGTAATTCATTGTTTAGTAAGTCAACAGGCATGAAATTGATCATGTGTGGATTAATTACTAGGCTCCCTGGACTACTACCATTTATTGTTACTTCACGTTGATAGAGTAGCGATCCATTGCCGAGCAACTCCACCTGCACTTGACTGCCAATTATGGCATTGGGTATGCTTACCCACTGGTTATTACCATTTAATGGAATGGCGTATTGATCACCATCATACTTAATTAATAATTCAAGATTTAAGTCTGGACATTCATTAGGTATTGATATGTTTAAGACGTAGTTAGAGAATATGGGGACCTTCAACGAGCTACCCTGGTAAATAGGGTTTGGGCCTAGGTTCATTAATTCACCATTCATTAATGCGTATATGTCGTAAGTACCTGGGTAAATACATGAGTCATTAGTGAATGGTATCAACGTTCCATTAATGTTTAAGTATATCAGGGCATCCAATGAATTACCTGCTTCATCAATTATTGATACGTCTGAACGTGGGATTAAGGGGAGACTAACCGTGATTTCTGACGTAGGTATTGAATTTAGGTAAATGCCTATGGTCTTTATACCGTTAATGGACACATACAATGCCCTAGTTAGTATGGGGTTTATCGTTAAGTTACTCGTTAAGCTCATAATTGAACCACTCCCCGTTGTTATGAATATGTTATTACACCTCAGCTCCTGCATTGATGTGCTAATTATGTTCACAGTAACTGGATTAACCGACATATTGATCATGCAGTAGGGCGTGTATATTAGGTATGAAGTCCATGGCGTTATTCCTGGGATCCCTGGATTAGCCAATGTGCAGTTACTATAGTGGTACTTAATCCATGGCGCGCCGGTGAGCATTATCATGGGATTTGACGAAACAGCTAATACTAGGTTCTGCGTATTGGTTATTGGTGCGTAATAATATGGCGTTATTACTATGTACGTCGTACCGTTAGCCGTAATATCTATATTGCTTGAGTATGTAATATACGTGGTTATTTCGGCATAAGTACTTATCGAGCCAATATTAACGTTCGAGTATTCCGTGCCTAACTCCGCCGTTAAGTAATTACCGACATTAGCCTCGGCGGGTAATATCGATACTAACTTAATAATTGAGAACAGGTAATTTAACCCTGGGATTGATGGTATTGATATGTTCATGGAACCCTGAGTCAACGTATACGTAATACTAGAACCAGGTATTACCAAAGCCTCAAGTGGGTATGGACCATATGAACCAATACCAAGGTAAACGCCGTATACTGGTAATGAACAATTAACCTCCATACTAACGTACTTAGGACTATAATTAATGACGGGAACATTCAGTGATGAGCCATTGTACAACACCAAGGATGCAGATACTATTCCTAGGTTTGACAAAGGGTCAAGGTATGCATTAAATAATACGTTACCTCCCTGCGAGCAGTATTGATACATAGGTATTATTAATTGATTGCTTGTTATATTAATAATCTTAGTGTACGTATGATTATCATAGTAAATGTTAATGCCTATGTAATTAATGGTTACCTGCGCATAACTGAGAATGGGCAATACCAGGAATGCCGCAATAATAGCTATCCAAAGTACCTGCCTTATCACGGTAAGTAACTAAGAAGGGATTATAAATAATACAAACACGTAAAATAACCAGGTGATGATGCAGTTCGCGGAGGATTGAATGACAGAGCCTTCGAAAACTGATTACGCATATATTGTGGTATTCACGCTATACGGCGATGGTAACCCATGCTTCCTATTATAGGCAGCCCTTAGGAGTGCCACAAATATTGGATGCGGCCTTAGCGGTCTACTCCTGAATTCTGGGTGGAATTGAGTCGCCACGAAGAAGTAGTGGTTTGGAAGTTCTATCATCTCAACCCTGGGCACGTCAACCCTCCACGCAGAAAACACGAGACCCTTCTCCCTAAGTATATCGAAGAACTTGGGATTAACCTCATACCTATGCCTATGCCTCTCCCTAATCTCCGTGATCCCATAAATGGCATGTGCAATTGTACCCTTCATAATGTTAATCCTCCTATCACCGAGTATCATCGTACCGCCCAATTCCTCAACATCCTTCTCCTCAGGTGTTATATCAATGACTGGATAAGGCGTGTTCGGATCAACCTCGGTCGTGTGAGCACCTTTGAGACCTGCCACATTCCTTGCAAACTCAACAACGGCGAGCTGCATTCCATAGCATATGCCTAGGAATGGAATGTTATTCTCACGTACATACCTAATGGCCTCTATCTTCCCCTCAACACCCCTGGCACCGAATCCCGGTAATACAATCACGGCATCCGCATTATTGAGTTCCGTAACCTTAACGTGATCCTTCTCAATCTCCTCAGTATCGCACCAAACAATGTTCGGCTTGAGCCTTAACTTAGCGGCCGCGTGTTTAATGGCCTCAACAATGCTTATGTAAGAGTCATGGAGCTTAACGTACTTACCGCACATATAAACATTAATCTCCTCCTTCCCATCCTCAAGGGCATTTACAAAGGCAATCCAGTCATCAAGCTTAGGCTCTACCTGGGCTAAACCAAGCTTATTCAATATATACCTGCCCAGACCCTGCTCCTCAAGTACTAGTGGTACTTTATAAATCGTGTCGACGTCGTACGACGTGTAAACGGCGTCGAGAGATACATTAGTGAATAGTGAGATCTTCCTCCTGGTTTGCTCGTCCAATGGCTTAGGTGACCTAGCGATTATTATGTCTGGTTGAATACCAACCCTCCTAAGCTCAGCGACGCTATGCTGTAATGGCTTTGTCTTAAGCTCGCCTGTTGTCGATAATATGGGTACCAGGGCAACATGTACGAATAACACGTCATTGGGCATCTCAAGCCTCATCTGTCTCGCAGCCTCAAGGAATGGTAATCCCTCATAATCACCCACGGTACCACCAATCTCTATCAATACTATGTCCGGCTTCTCCCTCTTCGTTACAAGTAAAATCCTCCTCTTTACCTCCTCGGTAACATGCGGTATTAACTGAACTGTTTGGCCGAGATACTTACCCTTACGCTCCCTCCTTATGACCGTGTAATACACCTGCCCACTGGTTATGTTGTGGTATTTCGGGACCTCTATGTCGAGGAATCGCTCATAATGCCCAAGGTCCAAGTCCGTCTCACCGCCATCAAAGGTTACGAAGACCTCGCCATGCTGGAATGGATTCATTGTACCGGCATCAACATTTAAGTATGGGTCTATCTTTATGGCCGTTACTCGATAGCCCCTGGCCTGTAGGATTTTTCCAATTGATGCTGTTGTGATGCCCTTACCTAAGCCTGATAATACACCGCCAGTTATAAAGATGTATTTTGTCGTCATAATAAGCACGGTACAGCTTAATATTTAATACTTACTCTTATACTGATAGGTCATTACTTAGCCATGCTCTTCATCAGTTCCTCATACACCCCCATTATTAATTCATGCCTCCTCCTCACCTTTTTCTCCAGGTCATAGAGCTCAGTCCTCATTCTATAAAGCTCAATCCTTAATCCATTAACCCTATTGACTATGTCCAACTCACCCGGTGATAATAGGTATTCGAGCTTTGCGTCTGGTTTTAGTGTTCTAAGTATTAGGTATATGTCTAGCTTACTGAAACCCTTACTTCTTAACTCATTCACGATACTCCTTATGTCCTTAGCCTGTGAAATTGAAAGCATTAGAAACCACCCTCTGGAGATCATTAATGAAACCACTCAATGCATTATTGACAGAACCCTGCAAATGCATGATACCCGTCACGGCATTACCAAATAACCCACTTATTAGTGATACCAAGGCCACGAGTACGGCCATAGATATTGCTATGAGTAAGACCTCCTCAATGAATATATCCCCCCTATTCCTAACCCTCTCCGTTTTCATGCTCATCAATTAAGTAATACTCAACTCGATATATAAGGCACTACGTCTATGTGATAACCCTGACACCCCTCCTGAAACCCAGCTTCTTAACTACGTATGGTATTAATATGGGTAGCACCACAGTCGCATCCTCAAGAATGAATGCCTGCCTAGCGGTTGGCTTCACCTTACCCCATGTGATGGCCTCCTTCGGGCGAGCACCACTTAATGAACCATCCCACTCAACGGCCATTGTTATGTAAACCACGTAATCAAGCCCACCGGCAAACTGACTCCACCAAATCACGTGATGCTTAGATATGCCACCGCCAATGATTAATGCACCCAGGGACTTACTCGAGTAAACGATATCCATTAACTCATGCTCATCCTTAAGAACATCAACCCTAACCTGCCTACCCCCAGTCCTCGTTCTCTGCATCTCGTTATAAGTGAGTATTGCCGTGCCAAAGGCACCATCCACAAATCCAGGCACATAAATAGGCACCCCAGCCCTTGACGCCGCCCTTAGTATTGAGTAGTCATCGTCAATCCTCCTGCCCATTTCCCAAAGTAACTCCCTAACACCCCACTCCTCCTTAATTTTTGATAATTCTTCAAGTGAAGAGTGCACGAACTTCTCGATTAATGGTCCATAGTGCTCCTTCCTGACAGCTACATTGCCAATCCTGTGAATACCGGCCTTGCTCATCTCGATGTCGTCAACATCAAAGTAACTCTGGTAATACTTACCACCCATTGACTTGGCTATGTCATGGTCCAGAGTACCCGCTGTCGTTATTATGACATCCGCAAATCCCCTCTCAATGAACCTGGCTAACAAACCTCGGAGTCCCGTAGAAATCAGGTTCGCCGTGAATGATAGGAAGACCGTGGTGTTAGGATCATTGTACATGCTTAATAATACGTCTGCTGCCTCGGCTATGTACCTACCTTGAAACCCGCCGATTCGTTTATAGGCTTCTATCAGATCATCTATTGTGTTTATTCCAACATCTAAATCGTAAACCTCGCTTGATATGAACGGTGAATTACTCATTGAGAGATTCAAATTAATTTATTTTTAATGTTTTACGAATTTGATTACTTAACGACCCTTACCTCCTTAATGAACCCCTGCTTCATTAACTCACCAACTATGTTCCTGATGCTCCTTATCGTTAATTGTGTCTTATTCGATATCTCCTCAATGGATCTATTACCATCAATTAGCTCGAGAATCTCCAGGTACTTCTCGTTAAGTTGAGTATTCTTCAATTTCTCCTCTAAACCCTCAATGGGTACTGGTATTTCAAGACCAGGTATTTTGTATAGGTAGATCTTATGGCTTCTCCACTCCTCATAGAGGTCCTCCACAATTAATGGCTTCCAACCAGGCACCTCAAAGTCGTGAGACACAACCCTAGTACTTGGCTTTAACTCACGTTCAAGCTTAGGCTTTATTCTCTCATTAACGCTTGTGAGTAGGTACATCGTAACCACATCAGCCTCAGATAAGTCCTCCTCGAAGAAGTTCCCATAAATCACGCGAACCCTATCCTCGAGCCCAAGGTCCCTAACCCTCCTGAGGGTTTGTTCATATAGATCCTTCCTAATTTCAATGCATGCAGCCTGGGCCCCAAATTCCCTGGCGGCCATTATGACGATCCTACCGTCGCCACAACCAAGGTCATAAACAACCTCATCCCTTTTAACATTAGCCAATTGGAGCATTCTCCTAACCACGACCTCTGGCGTAGGTACAAATGGGACATCGTAAGGCATATTGAAATACGGGAAGAAATCAGAGCTATAAATATCCTTCTCTAGTGTACTTTCATAATAATCGTCGAAGTCGCTCACGAACCCTCATTACCAATCCTACTTATTATTTTTACCCTGATTCCGTCACTGCCATAATCAAGGTCGAGGTCAACAAAACCCCTCTTCTTGAGGATCTTAATCGTATCAATGAGTAATTGCCTTTCCTGGGGTGTTACTTTGGCTAGGGCATCGTTTAAGTCCTCAGAACTACTGATTATACTAAGGTACTTCCTTATTAATACCGAGTTTAGATTCATTAGTGCTGGGTTACCCTCAAGTATTAACTCGCGAATTGCGGAATCCGTAATCGAGTATATGCCCATTAATACGTCTGATAACGATACGCATTTAGTAATTACGTCATTTATCAATGACGATAATTCCGATAATTCAGGGTACTTAGTCTCCAGCCTACTAATTAACATCCTTAATTCACTCATTTTTTCAATTAAGTCCATGTATACGCCGTGACTAGGAACAAAAATTAAACTAACCACTAAATAACAACGAAATATAGCAAGTCACTGCAGAATCCTGACCAACCTACTTGATACCGATGGGTGTGAGGCGAAGACGCTCAACCTCCTACGCACTAATTCGTTGTGTAATTCCTTCCAGGTGACTCTAATTAACGCCATGGCAAGGCTTCTCCTAGGTACGAACTTAAGTGCATACTTATCCGCTGAGTACTCACTTAGCTTCATTACAGAGACTATGCCGAATACTTCAAGGAGGATTGCGATTATGAGGATTGGTATTGCTGGTAGGCTCATTAATGGTATTATGTATGTTATTAACGCAATATTCACCAACTGAGCCAGTGATATTAGGAAGAGCGTTTTCGCGGAATCGCCGTGGATTATGTGACCAACCTCGTGCATTATTACGGCGGCTAATTCATCAGTATTTAAGCACGATACAAGTCTTGAGGTTAAGATTATGTAATTGATGCCAGGTAATCCTATGGATGCGGCATTACATTGATTCACATTAACTAGGTAAATACCATAATTACCCTTAATACCCAATTTCTTAATTAATGAGTTAACATCAATCTCCTCCTCATAGAAACTTTGCGGTCTCGTCCTAGCATCATTAACCAACGAAATTAGGAACCTCCTGATCTCATTTAATGACCTCGTGTTTTCAATCCTAGATAAAAACCGCAGAGCCTCATTGAACCTCCTCTCCTCAAAATCACTATACTCTAAAACGAACTTTATGATTCGTGAATCCCTTAAATCACCATGCCTTACCCTTAACTGAAGGATGTATGAGTAAATTATTGGTATGAGAAGTGGCGAGAGGAGCAGTATTATTATTAGGTGTATTGATGGTATTACATTAATGATTCTCAACACGGCAACAACTATTGATAATGCCATGATTGAGATTAACATAAGCCCTATTAAACCAATTGATGGTGAGTAGGACCTTGGCAGATCATTGACCCTATAAACCCTATTACCCCTCTGCAACAGAAGTATTGTTATTCTACGCATGCCGTCAGTACCCAGGTACCTTAGGACCAACGCATTTACGAGGTCCCTCATCTTACCGTGACCCTTAACCCTAACCTCATGGTTAATACTTAATTCTGCATCCCCATTACTCCCATGAACCATTAACCTGGCAACCTCGCCATTGATTTCCTTAGCCGCGTATGTTAACCCAGCAATCCTCAATAAATAATCCTCTACGTAATTAATTAGGGATTGAGGATCTTTAATTAAATCACGGATTACCCGATATGTTTTTATTCCCACCATTCGTGGCTGTCTGTGCTAGGTTTATTTTTTGGGCATTAGCTAATTCCCTCAACATATTTATACTTGTATTACTCCTCCTCGCTGACTTATAACCATCAATGAAGGAGAGTATTTCATGGACATTATTATGCTCAAGAATTAACCAGAACTCCGTATTCCTCATTATACCGTAAACCTTACCCCTGGCGCTCCTCTTAATAACCCTAATGAGACCAAGCTCAACGAGTTCCTCAAGGAAGTTCCTAACTATTACCGACTCTGAGCGTGGACTCTTCCTAGTCCAGATTGATATGTCCTGGGCAACCTTTGCAGGTCTAAAGGTTATTAATTGACCCTTTGCGTTGAGGACCATGTCCTTTAACATTTGGAGTATTAGGATTTTTACCTTCTTTGTGTCCACCATTAAATTTTCCGAGGCTGTCATCAGGGCACCAGGGTTCCCGTATATATCTGCTTAAATAAATAAATTGAGAATTGGAGACACTTCCGTAATTAATAAACGTTAGAGTTTCATGGAATCTCTTTATAATTAAACGTGTGAGTTATTTTTCAATTTACCATCAAGCTCCAGTATCTTTTCAATGAGTTTCTCATCTGCATCTAATATTCTTTCTATTTCATTGATCTTATCACGTAAATTAGCAACCTCCCTTTCCAACTCCATTATCTGCTTCCTAAATATGGAATCGCCATTATTAATTACTGAACCATTAATTAATACGGCGTCATTAACGGGATTAACCTGCTTCATAGGTGCTCTACCGTCCTCTTCATCCCTACTATTTAAGTCCTCACTCACCTTAGTATTAACGGTCTTAGTCTCATTACCATTCACTCCATCGTTCAACCTTTCATTAAATCCATTATTACCCACTGAGGAAGTGACCTCCTGAGACGAAGCATTTCTAAGGTCATTGTGCCCTCTAATTATTACATGGGTTGGCTCAATAACTGCCTTTAACGGTCTCACCTTAGTAATGCCCTTACTTGTTATTACTAATGCCTCCTCCGTAGATATCTCGCTCAACTTATTAATTAAGTTCCTGGAAAACGCCACCCCTTCATCCAGGAGATCAGGATTTATCTTAAACAGCACTATATTGCAATGCTTTAATATTGATGATTTAGGAACGGCATTACTAACTAGGATTGTCCTCAACCCATACTTCGCCAACTCCATTATTATATGATCAATGATTGAGTAAGTGGGGCCGCCCATATCGAGTATGTTCTGAGCCTCCTCAATAATCAATACATGCCTAACGCCCTTCTCAATCAAGCCCCTCCTCATATAATGCATGTATAGTGCAGCTAATATTAGCGATGAGACGAGCCTCTTCTCCTCAATAATTGTTAAGTCACTGAGATCTATAACCGCGTCACCCTCCATGAGCGATTCAATGCTCACAATACCCTTGCCGATATTCATAGCCGAGTACTCAAGCCTCCTAAGTATGGCAGCCTTCATCTCAGCCTCCGTCCTCGTGCTAACGAGATAATTATCTATCTTGCTTATTAGGTCACTGAAACTCGTGTAATTTCCGTCACGAATCATCCTATAAAGCATGTACATACTCGGCTCATTAAGTCCCAAGCCAAAACCCAGTATCTCGGTTAGCAACTTCGGCGGTATCTTCTCAAGGTCTATGTTAATTGCTGAAGTGGGTAACGTTGGTAATAGGCCTGCGTATTCACCGTGCCAGTCCAATACGGTGACCACATACTTTCGATGAAGCTCCCTAATCATGGCCTTAACAAGCGATGACTTACCACCCCTAGTAGGGCCCAATATACAGAGGTGTTTATCAAGTGGCACTTTATAGGGTATCATGAAGCGCGTGCCTACTGTAACGTTATCGCCAAGGAACTCCTTTGCTAATGATGCAACAACTAATGAGGCAGGTATTGCTATTGCACTAATGCTTAATATGTCCATAGGCTTCATTATGAAGATCCCAGCAGGACTTATAAGGCACTATGAGGATCTCATTCATCGCCATAATGAGGCTTTTAGGAATTGAAGCAGCTTCATAGGCCTCATCCTAGACATAAGCCACTTAGGCATGTACCTTCTATAACGGTAAAACCTCCCATCGAGTAGAACCGCGACCTTCTTATGCCTATCTAAATCCCTCAGCAATCTACCGATTATTTGCGTTGTCGTTGATATTGCTGGGAATAGGTACGTGGTCGTAAATCCATTAATCCCAAGCCTTTTATAATAATGAGACTTTAGGAAACCCCACTGACTATATTGAGGGAGTGGAAACCCAATGATCATGACCCCGACCAACTCCTGCTCAAGAAAGTTCACACCTTCACCAATTGGGTTTTGGGCATATGTTATTACTAATGACTTGGTAACCCTGGCGCTCTCCTTAAATGTCCCAATGGCATTTACAGCCTCAGAGCTATTCCTAAGCACGAAGGTTGGTACTCCCCAAACAGGTGGTGCGTATTGATTAACGTAGGAATCCAGATACTCAATACTTGGAAAGAAGATGGCTAAGCCACCGGTTGGTGGTGATGACTCAATGAAGACCTTAATACTTCTATTAACGATGTCCAGGTACTCCCTTAACAACCTATTTCTATGCGTGAACTCTACATCAACTATGGATAGAACGCTAAGGTTTTCTCGGTATTCCCTTGGTAGGGAATCCACCGCCACGTAGTATGAAGGCTTAGAGTAAATACTCATGATGTAGGAAAACCTCCTACCAATAGATGCCGTCAGAAAAAGAGCTCTTTGTGACCTCATTATTAAGTCATGAATAGGTTTAAGCGAGAGACACCTCAGCCTAACAAGCTTACCATCATACGTGAATGCGCACAGGTCATTTCCAAAGTGCGTCAGTATTTCAATGACCTTATCATTAATTAATTCCGACCCCTTTAACAAATCATCAATATCAAATCTCCTCAAAACCACAACCTCCCTCTGCGGTGTATAATTACCCACCCTATCAAGTAACTTATTGGCTATGTCATTACCATGCGATGCCCATTGTCTCAACTCATCAATGCTTATACTCACTGACTCCTCAAGACCCGCAGCAACGTTGTGGAATTCGTCAATTATCACGAGAGGTTTGTTCCAGGTATTGATTATGTTCATTAACTTACCGTAAAGTTCGGGGCTCGATAGGTATGCGTGGGTTGATATTACTATGGGTAGTTGATAGGCAAGAGCCTCATTAACCTCGTATGGGCATAAACCATCATTAAATAGGTCAAGGGAATTACAGGTCATCACAGACGACGATACCTCAGTCTTCCTAACCCTACACTTACCACTCAACCTATATAGAAGACATTGCTTCGAGTTACGTGCATTAAATGGGCACATTGATTCCCTGCCAAGGAATAATGATACCCTATCCCTAATACCAACTTGTCTCGTGAATTCACAAAGCTGTAGCGCCTCTGCTCTAGACCTAGTTATTATTAGTGCCTGGCCGCCATCGTTGATCCACCTCTTGGCTATCGTCACTGCTATCCTGGATTTACCAAAACCGGGGTATGCATTTAGTAGGATTACGTCTTTTTCCCTCAGCATTGAGTATACGTAATCGGCAATATCCATTATCCAATAAGATGTTGCCCAAGCAAGTTAATTAGGCACTAATTATGCGGAGGGTTCGTAAATCCGCGTCTTAGAACCCTCAAGGAACTTCTTCTTTATATTCTTCATGTTCTCGAGAGCGCTGTTAATTGCATTAAGTACCTTCGGGTCTGTATTGACCTCATCAAGGTCCTTACAATTGTTTAGTACCTTCTCGAATAAATCATCGACTATCTTATCAGGGAGCCTTTCAAGAGCCTCACCATAGATCTTTGGTAATTCATTGCTTATGAATTCCACAACGTCATTGACATCCTTCCAATTATCCTCAGCCTGCCTAATTATTGACAGTATGGTCTCTAGACTATACCTCTCATCAGCCGATAATTTAGAGTCATCAAGCTCAAGGTAAGCCCTATTTAGGCAGTACCTAACGAACCTATAGATTAATGGGTTAATACTGAGTGCCGACATCGAGTTACGCAATAATGGCTCTTTAAAAACCTATACTTAACGCCCAGCCCCATTAAATTAAATAAATTAATTTATAGGGGTGGTTAATCATGAGGTTGGGAAGCCTTGATCGACACGCATGCGCATTTAAGTAGGTGGGATGTGTATGATCATGCGGATGAGTTGGTAAGGGAGGCTCGTAGGGAGGGATTATTGGCCATAATTAATGTGACCATGAGACTCAATGAGGTAGGGAATGCACTTAGTTTAGTGAGTAGGTATGGTGGGTTTGTTTATACTGCGTTGGGTTATGATTATGGCGGCTTCGATATTAGGGAGGTTCAGGAAATCATGAGGGTTATTAATGAGAGGAGGAACTTGATTGTTGGTATTGGTGAGGTTGGGCTTGACTATAGTGTTGTTAGGGATAGAATGCTTAGGGAGATTTCACGACACATATTCACTAAGTGGATAATGCTTGCCAGGGACCTTGATTTACCACTGATAATTCATTCGAGGGACGCTGAAGACGATGTTATCAAGTTATTGAGTAGGTATGGGCCGGTTAAATGCGTAATGCACGCATTCAATGGCAGTAAAGAGCAGGTAATGAAATTACTTGAGCTTGGTTGTTACTTCTCAATACCACCAACCATAACCAGGTCTAGGCAGAAGAGGGATTTGGCCATGATGCTGCCTCTAAATAGGATACTCCTTGAGAGCGATACACCTGAGCTTGGGCCTAGTCCTGGTGAGGTGTCGAGACCAGTACACATTAAGGTAACTCTGACGGAGCTCTCAAGTATTCTAAATATTAATGTAACAGAGCTGAGTAATATCATTGTTGAGAACACATTATCGGTCTTTCAACTCGGTAAGAGGTGAGTCAGTCCTGCGTGGTCTCTTCATGATTCATCTCTCCGGTCCTCATCACCCATTTAATAGTTTCCTGGAGGGAGGTAATAAATAATTTATTAATTCTATCATGGTTATTAGCTGAGGAATTGTCATGAGGATTATTGATAAGGTCATTGAGGTATTGAGGAATAGGGGGTTTAAGATTAGGGTTGTTCGTGATGACTCAATAAAGGCTGACCTCAATAGGTTAAGGGCTAAGGTTTGGGTTGTTCCCGGGGATTACTTTCCATGGTGGTCTAACCCACTCGACATGATTGAGGAGCTGGATCTTAATGATATTAATGCATTATTTGTTATTTCTGAGAGGCCTTATGTAATTAGTGATTATATCATGAATAATTTATCTAGGGCTCGTTATTGGTTTAATAAGGAGTTGAATATTAAGGTATACGCAATAAATATCGATAGGCTTGAGGAGGACTTGGAGGATGGTATTAACCTTGCAATAACGAACTTTTACAGGGAGGTCAGTAACGTAATGCTGAGGGGAAATGCCTGCCCTAGCTGCGGTTCACCAATGGCCCTAATGTACTCCTCAAGATATTACTCACGCAGGTGGAGGACATGGGTTAATGAGTATGTTGAGGTTTGTGAGAAGTGCAAGGTAATTTCCCATAGATTAACCCTTTCATGATTATAACAGTGGATTTTACCCAAAATAATACTTATTAACCACTAAGGTGATAACCTATAGAAGCAGGTTTTATGCCTGGTTTACCATTTATGCCGTTAGATGCAAGGTTCGCAGATGTGCTTGGATTAATAGATACGCTCGCCAATGAGTTTAAGGGACAAGCCGACATATTCATGATCGCGAAGGAGATGGAGTCGGATATTGATGATTTAATTCCGGCACTTAATGCCGCCGTTTACCTTGGGTTTGTCGAGGTTAAGGGTGGTGATGTTAAGATTACGAATGAGGGTAAGGAATTCCTCAATGCCAAGATTAGTGATAGGAAGAAGATACTTCGGCAAAAGTTGCTTAATCTTGAGCCGTTTCACACAGCCTATAACCTGGGGTTACGTAAGCCCTTCACCATCGATGATCTTATCGAGGAATTGAATGAGAAGGGCTACGTAGAGGCCAGGGAGCCAGGCATTAGACATTTACTCGAAATATTGCTGGCTGAGTGGGGCGTATTCGCCGGCATGCTTAAGAGGAGGGGTGATGTGTACATTGCAATACCATGAATTAAATCATTTGTTGACCTTTACAAAAACCATTCCCGAGACGATCACCTCCTCAATAACACCATCATTTAGT
The DNA here is from genome assembly GCF_000148385.1 of Vulcanisaeta distributa DSM 14429. Classification (GTDB taxonomy): domain Archaea; phylum Thermoproteota; class Thermoprotei; order Thermoproteales; family Thermocladiaceae; genus Vulcanisaeta; species Vulcanisaeta distributa. The sequence goes on from NC_014537.1 coordinate 2,208,456, forward strand.
AATTGATTATAGATTAATCGCCAATTATCAGAAACATTACTACTGAGCCACTCCTCAAATTGGGGCTTTGGTATCATTCCCTGAATCTCACTCTTCATTTTATCCACAAGTCTCTGAAGATTCAATTTATTACCTCTACCATTACCCGAATCGTTAATACCATTCCTGGCATTATCAGCCACGGAATTCTCAATAACCCTCCTCTTTATATAAAACGTGCCATCTAACGTACTATACATTACCTCAAAGAAGCCAGACCTACTCAATTTATTTATTAAATCAATATTCATCTTTATACCCAGTAAGTGCTCCACCTCTTCAATACTAACCCACCTATCATCAATAACCCCCATCAACCTTTTTATCAAATCGTCACTTACTACCAATGTCATGCGTGAAGTGTTGCGTACCAATATAAATCTTAAATAATTAATTTAAAAAGAACAATCAATGATTACCTCCTACAAGGTACCCACCGTACTAGTGATTGGTAGAGTGGGTAAGGAATTAGCCGTGTGGAGCATTGATGGGACCACCACGACTCTAGGCAACATTAACGGTATTGAGTTAGTTAATGAACTTAAGGTGGATAGGCAGGTGACGGGTCACGTGGCCATTGCATCCTTTGGGCAATACGTGATTAAGGCCATGGACATGGGTAGTAGGTACGGCTCATACACATTAAGTGAGGATTCGCTTGTTAGGATACCCAGTAGGGGTGGTGTTGACCTTAGGAAGTACAATGATTGGGTCACGATAAGGAATGCCTTCATACTAATTGGGGATCCAAATTCCGGTTATTCTGATTATTACCCATTAATATGTCCTTATAGGGTTGGTGATACGTTATTCATAAACGCTGGATATGCGGGTTCAGGGAGTGTAAGGACTGTACTAACCATACTTGGGATACTGCGTAATTACGCTAGCATTGGTCGGGTAAACACATCCTGCATGTGCAGAATACCGTCGATGCCCCTGGAAATAGCCTTAATAAGTGGTGATAAGTACCTGCTGGTCAGGACGTACATGAATGATGGGCAAGCAGTAATGGGTAGTAAGTACCTAATCCTATTGACCAGGGGTGGTAATGTCATTAGCAAGTACTCAACAAATAATGACCCAATAGACGTAGTTGTTAAGATGCTTAATGAAATGAGGAGTGCCTAGGAGAGTGTAAAAGTAAGGATTAATAGTGACAATGCGCCTTATTAAGTCGTGAGCATAAGCACAGGGCTTGAATTTGCAGCTGAGAATGTACTACCAATAATAAGGAGCTTAATTGCCAAGAGATTACTCGAGAGTGGGTATAGCCAACTCAGGGTGGCTAAGATACTCGGTGTAACACAGCCGGCGGTTAATAGGTACGTGAGTAGGGATTACGATGAATTACTCAGTAAGGCCGAGTCACTGGGTATAAACAGGGATTGGGTGCTCGAGGTTGTCAAAAACGTTGTAGAGCTGGTGTTAAGTAGTAGGGAGTATGAGGCCCTCGAATACTTAACCAATGCCGTAATAATGGAGCTGGGCTCCTTAAGGCTATGCGATGCCCATAGAAGGCTCGTCCCATCATTACCCACGAATTGTAACGTATGCTCAGTGCTGATTACGGGCATTTCAGATTCAATAATTAAGAATGTGGAGAGGGCATTATCGATCCTTGAGGCTCATCCCGAAATTCAGGTTGTAATACCGAGGGTATTAATGAACATTGTTGAGGCAAAGCCCGGCGCGGTAACGGAGGATGACGTTGTTGGCGTTCCTGGCAGGATTGACGCCCATGACGGGAGGGTCATCGTAGGCTCAAGACCAACCTATGGTGGGAGTAAGCACCTGGGCAGGTTAATTATTAAGTGCATGAACGTGAACCCGAGGTATAGGTCCGTGGCGAGCATTAAGTACGATGAGAAGGTGGAGAATGCGCTTAGGGGGTTGGGAATTCATTACGTGAAGGTGGGTCCTCATGAAAGTCCCAATGAGGATGAGGTCATTAGTGCTGTGGCTAATTCACTAATTAAAGACCCAACGCTCGAGGTTGTGATTGACCTGGGTGGCTATGCCCTGGAGCCCGTCACCTACGTGTTTGGTCTTGACGCAATGGATGTGGCATTGAAGATTGTGAGGATAGCCTCAAGGATAACCTAAGCCTTCACCTTACTAATTAGGTAATTCACGATGTACTTGGCGGGGTTAATACCCGTGGCCCTCTTGAACCCCTGCCAGGACATTGTTGGATTAACCTCAAGTATGAAGTACCCATCCCTGGTCTCGGCGATGTCAACACCCCCATAATCAAGCCCAAGGACCTCAATGGCCTTTAATGCGAGCTCGCTTAATTCATTCGTGACCTTAGCAGGCTCGGGCCTAGCGCCCTGAGCCACATTACTCTTCCACGTAACGCCCCTCCTAAACTCGGCGCCTATTACCTCATTACCAACAACCACAACCCTATAATCGCCATTGCCAACCTTATCAAGGAACCTCTGCACATACATCGGCTTATTCAGGTTTGTTAAGTAGCTGAATATGTGCATGGCAACATCAGCATCATCGACTTGAAAGACTCCAAAGCCCATGGCGCCCCTGATCTGCTTAATCACTGATTTACCGAACTCCTTAACCGTGTTATAGGCAACGAACATGTTCTCACTAACCACGGTATCTGGGACTGGCAACCCATGCTTAGCCAATAGCATTAACGATATGAACTTATCACCGGCCATCATCCAATTCAGGACTGGGTTCATTACATAAATGCCATTAAGCTCGAAAGCCCTGACAACCCATAACCTATGCACAAACTGCTCAAAGTCCCTTATCACCCCTATATGCCTAAGTATTGCACCTGATACGTTTAACTCCTCATAATTAGACCTACCAATTAATTGATAATAATCAATGCGACCCCTACCAAACCTGACACCAACCATGTCTATGTAAATCCTCCTAACCCTATGACCTAAGGACCTAATGGCATCCTCTAAATCAACCACATCCTCAGGGTTATACTCAACCTCATACGGCCTAATGATGCCAATATCCACAGCACGCCACCTCAAAACCTCCTTTTATTAATTAGCCCAGGTAATAATCACTAAATATGGGAGAAATGTATACGTGAAGTAAACGTATACTCACCTAAACTTAATTTTACTAAGATCGATAGAGGCAGGAATAACCCCCTTCCTAAACCTACTCGCGTCAGAATTAAGGGGTCTCGTTGCATCAATACCAACCTTAGTGGTTATGCCCTGCACAGGGTCGATGGCCACGGGATCTAACGTCGAACCCCTGGCATACTTAATGAGTACTAAATCCTCATCAGCCCTAAACCTAGTCGCTATCGCCCACTCAACCTCACTTGGGTCATCAATGTTTATATCATCATCCACGATAATCACGTGTTTAAGGCTTGGATGCGCCGCGAAGGCTGCCATGATTGCGTTCTTGGGGTCACCATCACTCTGCTTCCTAATGGCAACAACCGCGTGTAGCCATCCACAACCACCGTCAGTGAGCCTCACTGCCTTAACCTCAGGGACTACGTTACTAACAAACTGCCAAATCTTAGCCTCCTTCTCAATACCCATCAGTAGTTTATGCTCAGAATAACCGGCCACGAGCGCTTGGGCGATTAATGGGTTATCTCTCCTGATATAAACCCTCGTGATTCTAACGATGGGTTGCTCCCTAACCTCGTCATACGTACCCAATACGTCCATGCACGGCCCCTCCCTAGCCGTCTCCCTAGCCGATATGTAGCCCTCCATCACGACCTCCGCATACACGGGCGCAGGTACTCCATTGTCCAGGACCTTAACCTTAAGTGACCCGTCAAGCAGGGCATTGGCCATGTTTAACTCGAAGACGCCGAAGGGTGGTGATGAGGCTGCGGCAACCAGGATGGCTGGGTGTAGGCCCCATGAAATGGATATGGGCGTGTCCTTACCAATTTCCCTATTTCTCACGTAAATCCTATATAAATGCCTGGGCACAAGTCTAATGACGAATTTATCAGGGCCTATTGGGGTTAGCCTATGGATACTCGCGTTTAATATGCCATCCCTAACATCCATCCCAACCACAACGGCACTCGTTAAGCAGGGTCCCGGCTCGAGTTCGAAGTACCTGGGTATGGGCATTCTTGTTAGGTCAACGTTAGGCAGTGGTTCGTAAACGGCATTATTCGTTTCTGAAGGCTTATAGGATGGTGCGACATCCTCAGCCCAAAGAAGCTTCCTGTAAAACTCAATATCACTCCTTACATTGAGTGCCCTGTATACCTTATCCCTGGTGTTAACGACATTACCAACCACGTGGACCTCCTTAAACTCACGCACATTTGTGAACTCCAGGGCTGGTCCTTTATCGAACCGCGTGATTACGTACGGTATTTCATAGTTAATACTCAATTCCTCATCAACGAACTTCAAAATGCCCTCATTCCTCAGGTCCATTAGGAATTTCCTTAGATCCATCAATTCTGCGTTAATTTTGAAGTAAAATAGTTTTTCCGTGTTGTTAGAATTGGTGTTGTGGTTTTAGTTTTATGCCTATGCCCGGTGTTTCTGGTACGTAGACCTTACCATTCTTGGCATACATTATTGACTTTGGCTCATCGAATACATCGAATATTGCACTCCTCAGTGGGTTGTCTGGTGCCGTGTACTCAATCCATAGGGTGCCTGGCTTTGCGGCAACCAGGTGTGCACTGACTATTGGCATTAGGTGTGGTGAGACTGGTATCCCATAGGCCCTAGCCAACGCCCAAACCCTAAGCCACTCCGTAATACCACCAACATGACCAACATCAGGCTGGACAAAATCCACAGCCTCACTCTCGAGGAGTAATTTAAAGTCATAGACCGTGTGATGCTGCTCACCGGCGGCAATGGGTATTCCACAAACCCTCCTCAACCTCCTGTAACCCTCCAGGTTGTCTGGGTGCACGGGCTCCTCAATCCAGAATAATTCATACCTCTCCCACCTCCTGCACATCCTGGTTGCTAGGTTTAGGTCGTAGGTGCCGTTTAGGTCAACCATCAACTTAACATCAGGCCCAACGGCCTCCCTAACGGCTTTAATACGCTCGGTAGCCTCCTCAGGACTAACCGCCGTTAAGGAGCCCCTAATCTTAACAGCATCAAAGCCTTGTTTAACATACTCAAGGGCCTTGGCCGCAAGCTCCCTAGGTGGTAGTTGATGGGCTGTGTTTGCGTATGTCGGGACCTCACTCCTATAACCACCGAGTAATCTCCAAAGGGGCTTATTAACCTCCTTAGCCAGTAGGTCCCAAATGGCTATGTCAACACCACTAATTGCGTGAATCACAAAACCCCTCCTACCCCACCTCGTGAGTCTTTGGAATAACTCATCCCAAATCGCCTCGTACTCCGTGGTATCCCTACCAACAACAAACCTGGCAATAACCCTCCTAATGAACTCAGCGAGTAGGTCTGAGAAGTACACACCCTCCTTAATGTGGTGGTAATCAGTCACATAACCAATACCCTCACTACTCTCGGTACATTAATCTCTCTAGTGACGGTCACTAGCACCGGCAATTGAGCCTCAACGGTTTGCATCGCCATAGTGGTGCAATAGGTGCTGTGGAGTGGTTTTTGAAGGTTTGTCCATTGAGGTGGAAGCCATTTTAATCATTGTAATTATTAATTGAACATTGTTTCGTTGTGCCTAGGTTTGGGAGAATTTTGTTCTATGTTTGTTTCGTTGTTTGTGTGTATGCGTTGTGTTTCTTCCTGAATCCCAATTTTTCACAATCTTTTTAATCACTGTGATTATTTATTGGGTGTTGTTTTGTTGCGCCTGGGTTTGGGGAATTTTGTTTATTGGTTTTGTTTGCTGTAGGTGGCGAGGTACTGCGCCGGCTCCTTGAGGAGTTTGCCAGCCTCGCTACTCAGTGTGTCGGAGACCCTCATGTTCCTCGACCTCGATGCGACGTAGGTCATCGCCTGGAACAGCGCCTCCGCATTCATTCCAAACTCCTCGACGTAGTCACTGAGCGCGGCATCCAGCTTTAAGGCATACTTAAGACCAACCTTCCCCCATCATCGCCCCTAGCCAGTTCCTGACCATCGCTTTGGGACGTTTGGAGGGAACTGGTTAAGAGGGAAAAATGCTGTCGCGTGCAGGGACGAGGATGGTGCAAGATACCGCATTATTAAGTCGAGGGACAACGAGGGGAACATAGCATACGCATTGATCGACCATGACGACGAGGTCGCAGTCGTATGTAGGTATTACCCCGACGAGTTACAACTCCTCTACTGCGGCTATGCACTGAGGGCCGCGGTTCACTTCATGAACATTAATGGCGAGGTCATTGAAGAGGACCAAGCACACCGCTGAACCCCACTTTCCAATGCCCTATTAAAATTACCGCATTTTTAAAGACATGCGCTGGGAAAGTATCGATGAGCGAGAAGGACCTGGTAATGGAGTCGGAAATCAAGTCCGTGGGCCCTGGGCAATTGAAAGTATGCTGGGGCGTCAAGGTCGAGGGCGGTAAGCGATTAGGGTGCGGTGAGGAGGTCAGTGATCCGAAAATAATCGGGGAAGTGATGAAGTTGATTAACGAGTTCATGAGGAGGGTCGAGAGACGCAAGGATGTATTGTTGAGTGAGTCGAACACACCATTCGACAGGGCAATCAACGAACTAAGCAGCTGGCTGACGCTGGTGGAAACGAAGGTTAAGGAGATCAACGATGAAAACATCGTAAAGATGAGGAGGGCAATGATAAACATTGGCGAGAAAATGCTCACGTTAGCAAAACAAGCTCGCGAGAAATGGCTGAAAACATACCGAAGAGAACTCGAGAAATTAATCGAAAAGTTAAGGAGAAATGAAACGACAATAATTATAACAGGAGAACCTTCCAATAAAAACAAGAGCTTTACGGCACATCTGTATACGAAGCACCTATCAATCAAAATAACTAGGGTCAGAGGAAGTAGCGTAACAATAAACATATCATTGGTTGGCTCTAGGGGTATTAGCGTCGTAACTCCCAGGTTGTTTGGTGATGACGTGCTCAAGCCCATGCGTTATGGTTTGATCATGACCGATGGATCGATTGATAAAAGGGGCTACTTAGTGATGAACACCAACCAGCTTTGGCAGTCTGTGATGTGGATACTGACATGGCCTGGGAGAAATGGTATGCGTATACATGCCGTGGGTCTCAATGAGGCTGGTATCAATGTCATGTGGTCCTTAATGGCCGTCGACCATAGGAGTGAGTTCGTGAGTAAGGCTAAGGTCGCCGAGGAGGTTTCTAAGCTTAGTGATGAGGAGAAATTTCTAACGTTCCTATTGACTGCTATTCTTGGAGATGGTAATATCGATATCATTAATAAGACAGTCAGGCTCGTGATTGGCGGTTCAAAGCATGAGTTGTGGAGGGGCATTATCGATAGGATGAGGGCCCTCGGCTTCAGGGATATTGATCAGAAAGTCGTTAAACACTATAGTATTAATAGCTCGAAGGCCGTCGAGCTCGCTAGGAAGTGGCTTAGCAACCCGATGATTAAGGCTTTGGTTGAGGACTTGGCCCTGTTACCTGACGCCGAAAAACTCAGAAACATAATTGCACTGGCTAGTGCGAAGGTTAAGCCGATAGGTAGGTCGTCAGTTGAGGTCGCCGGCGTTAGGATGAGCGTGCACATTAATAATGAAGGATACGTGGAGTTAAGAATCAGGCGTAAAAGGCTTGAGGATGCCAGGGCAGTCCTGGAAAGACTAAGGAATGCGGGTTACAATGCCGAGTTGAGGGAGTATGGTGGGAGGTTCGAGGTCCACATAAGCCAGGACGAAATCAAGAGACACCTGGAGTTAGTTGTTAAGGTCTGTGAGGTGCTTAGGAGGATGCATGAGGAGGCAGTAGGTGAGGGCAACACCGAGAGAGCTTGGGCAACAGCCAAGGCAATGGCAAACCTAAACTGCCCCACCCAGGACCCACGGGCCTAAAATCCCTCTTTCCCAATTTTAATCTCGCTAGTGGGCCATACTTGAGTGCCGTTATTACGCGGACCCTACCACCAACCTTCTCCTTAATTCTAACGGCCCGTGGCTTTGGTGGGCCTGGTGTTGAGCATGCCGTTGATGGTATCATTAGAGTGGACCTTGATGAGATAGATGGTAAGTTGTATAGGTCAATAATTGTTTGGAAGATGAGGGATACTAAGATCTCGATGGTTAGGCATCCAATGGATATAACCGATGAGGGTGTCGTTATTTACTGGGACAAGTACCTAAAGTTAACAGCAACCTCAGCATCAATACAGCCGTTACCCAAGGAGGAAGTTGATGAAATGAGGAAGGCTATTGAGGAAACGGAGAAAGCAACCAAAGAAGTTAAGGCCATAACGCGTGAAACTCATTTGCAGAACCAAAATCCGGAATCTCAAGACCAGCCCTAAAAACCCCAACCCTAACCTCCCTAATCCTCATAATTGATGCAATCCTTTCCCTCACTTATAAATAATATGAATATAACTTGTTCAACGCTTATCGGGCCCTAACCTGCTCAAATATCGTATAGCCGCACTTGCCACAAGCCCATCTAGGCACAGGGACTTTGTGATATGCCATTACCGAGCCACATCTTGGGCAGATCCTCCTTAGAAACTTTATTGTACCCTTTTCATAATCAACCTCATACCACGTATGCGCCCGTGCTTTCACTTCCTTGGGCATTCAGGCATGGTCCTAACACATCCCTTATAAGATTTTTCCTTCGTAGGTCATGAACCATAAACACTTATAAGGGCTCGATGAATCATTACTTACGATGATTGATGTGGCCAGGGCTGAGAGGTGATGTAAGGTCTCCCTTCCTGATAATCATCACCACATCGATACCCACCTCGCATTTTCATACTCCTCAAGCACGTCCTGGTAAACCTTCTTCGTCCAACGGGCAATTCTATCCCAGGTATACCACCTGAGCACGGAGTCCCTAGCATTCCTTGCTATGCCCCTCCTCAACTCATCATTGCTGAGTAGTATCTTGGCCACGTTTATTATCTCATCAACGTTATTAGGAGATACCTTAACCCCATTGTACCAATCACGCACAATCTCATCAGGCCCGCCAACCCTAGTCGTGATTACAGCGAGGCCTGCGGCCATGGCCTCGAGTATTGTTATTCCAAAGGGCTCATACCTACTGGGTAGTATTGCCAGGTCTGAGACCTTAAGTATTGAGTATAGTGTTTCATCATTAACCCTACCCGTGAAGTACACCTTGTTCCAAATGCCCCAATCATGGGCGAGACCCATTAGGTACTCCCTCATTGGCCCATCACCAATAACCAGGAGCTTCAGGTTCCAATCCCACTTCAATAACTCCCTGAATGCCGCCAGTACTAGGTCGGGCCCCTTCTCATGAACGAGCCTACCAACGAAGACTATAATCTTCTCACTGGGCATTGCATATAGGTCCCTGAAGCCGGGCTTCACGCTTACGGAGTCTATGTAGGATACGTCGATTCCATTGGGAATCATTATTAATTTATCCTTTGGGACTCCGTGCACTGCCGAGACCTCGTTCATCATGTAGTTACTACAAACAATGACCTTCCACGCTTCGTAGGTCGTCCTCCACTCCCACGAATGTATTACGAGTTGCTCCTCATTGTGAATACCACCGCGCCTACCGGCCTCAGTGGCGTGTATAGTGGCAACCAGGGGTTTGTGAAGCAGGTGCTTAAGTGCGATACCTGCGGGTCCCGTTAGCCAATCATGGACGTGAATCAGGTCAAAATCCCACTTATCATAAAGCCTGAGGGCCTCCTCAATCATTTCCTCGTTGAAGTTCAGGACCCATGTGATGAAACCCGTTGACCTAAACCTGAATGGGTCAACCCTCCTAACATGAACCCCCTCGACCTCCTCAGAGGGTGGTGAGCCAGGTAGCGCTATGCTCATCACCGTTGTATCAACACCATCCTTGACTAAATGTCTCGTAATGTGATAAACATGCCTTCCTAACCCACCGACCATGTGGGGTGGGTATTCCCAGGACAGGTGGAGAACGCGGATTACCACGAATATGAATTCCCATACTTATTTAAAAGTAAGATTCTACGATGAATAAGCGGTAGGGAGACCGTGTAATAAAATTTAAAATTTATGCGAAGCGCCTTATCGCGTGAAGATTGTACTTGTTGCTGTACCGGGTAGTGGTAAGTCAACGACTTTGAAGTTTGTTAAGGAGATGTTACCTGACGTGACCATTGTTAACTACGGCGATTACATGCTTGAGATAGCCAAGAGACAGTATGGAATTACCAATAGGGATGATATGAGGAAGAAACTGCCGGTTGAGGAGTATAGGAAGGTTCAGGAACTCGCGGCTGAGGAGATCGCAAAATTGCCCGGCGACGTTATTATAGACACCCACGCAAGTATTAGGGTTCAAGGTGGTTTCTACCCAGGCCTTCCCGACAGGATAATAACGAAGCTTAGACCCGACGCCATAGTACTCATGGAGTTCGACCCAAAGGACATACTTGAGAGGAGGGCTAAGGATGTGGGTCTCAGGGATAGGGAGCAGGAGTCGCCTGAGGACATAGAAATGCATCAATTAGCCAATAGGTATTATGCATTTGCAGCGGCAAACGCCGGTGAGTGCTCGGTGTACATCCTGGACTTCAGGAGGAGGCCTCAATCAAGGCCCTTTGAGCATGCCGAGATAGCCGCGAAGTTCATTGTTGACTTAATAATGAGGAGTAGGGGTACGAAGCAGTAGGTGGTTTCGTTATTGAGGTGCGAAATGCTTAAAATTTAACATGGAACCTTCGAAGGCGTATGAAGGCATTAGTAATTGTCGCTGACATGTCGTATGAAGGGGAATACTCAATGGCAGTACAGGCACTTAGGCAGCTGGGTATGGAGGTTAATTCAGGACTAATTAGTAAGAATGCGAATGTTAACTTCGACATTGATCTAACGGATAAATTGGGCGAGGATGTTCTTGGTGGTTATGATGTTGTGATCTTCATAGGTGGTTACTGGGCCTACTACGCCGTTACTGGTAAGGAAATGCCAGGTAGGGTTAAGCCCATGGTTAATAGGGAGGCCTTCGAGAAGTTACTTACCCAGTCAGTAAGTGGTGGTAAGAAGACAATACTGCCCCTTGCAACTCCAGCTTACGCCGCTAAGCTTGGTCTATTAAGGGGTAAGAGGGCTACGGTTTATCCAACCACGGACTTAATAGGCATCTTAAGGGGTAATGGTGTTGATTATGTTAATGAGGATTTCGTAATCGATGGTAACGTTATAACCCTTAAGAGGATTACCGTGGAATTCCTTACCAAGGCCCTTAATAAGTAACGATCTTAATAATTTGATTAATTAATAATGAGAGTGGAGTAAAGAAATAGTTTAAATTTACCCGTATGCCCTGCCTAAATTAATAATGGCCTCAGTGCAGCGTAAGTCATTGGAGATGTATGAGATTCCTCGTGTCGTGGTATTTGGACCCAACGCCATTAGTAAGGTACCCGAAATACTGAGTAAGATAGGGCTTGATGGATTAAGGGGTTTGATCCTCATCGGCCCTCACTTCGGTAAGCACTTAATTGAGAAGATTGAATGCAGGATTTGCGATGTTGAGGAGGTTGATGAAATAAGTCCTGAGAGAATTATCGAATTATCGAATAGGTACGCCCACGTCACTGATTACATAATAGCCCTTGGTGGTGGTAGGATAATTGATTTCGGTAAGGCCATGGCTTACATGATGAATGTACCCTACGTATCAATACCAACGATAGCGTCTCACGACGGTATAGCAAGCCCGTACGTATCACACGTACTTCAACTTGACCTTAATAAGCATGGGGTTGGTAAGGTTCAGAGGTCTCCAATAGCCATCATTGCTGACACGTCGATAATACTCGAGGCGCCAAGGAGGTACTTACTAGCCGGTATTGGTGAGTTAGTTGGTAAGTTAATAGCTGTTAAGGATTGGGAATTAGCCGTCAGGGTTAAGGGTGAGGAGTTCAGTGAGTATGCGGCGGCCCTCGCCAAGGATAGCGCATTGATAGTCCTTAGGAATAGGGATAGGTTGAAGGTTCATAATGAGGAGAGCGTTAGGATAGTAGTAAAGGCGTTGCTGGGTTGTGGAGTCGCTATGGCCATTGCCGGTAGCTCAAGGCCATGTAGCGGTTCCGAGCATTTATTTAGCCACGCGATAGACCTGTTGGCGAGGGAAAGGGGGTTCAGACCTGCACTGCATGGTGAGCAGGTGGCGCTCGGCGCGATAATGATGGCTTACCTACACGGCATGAGGTGGAGGAGGATAAGGTCATTCCTTCAGAGCCTGAACATTCCAGTCACGGCTAAGGAACTCGGTCTCGATAGGGAAATAATAATTGAGGCGTTGACAATAGCGCATAATGTTAGGCCCGATAGATTCACCATATTGGGGGCTGGCTTAACGCGTAAGGCTGCTGAAAACCTCGTTGAGATTACGGGCGTTGCCTAATGCGGACTAAATGACCCTAATTAATACGTAGCCAAACACGAGGCCGATAATTATCGATACTATGAAGCCAAGTATTAACTCATTGAAGTACTTCAGGTTTATTATCCTAAACCTATGCGCTGCCCCGACACCCACTAGACCGAAGGACGTGGTTACCGTGACGGGCATCGGCACCGAGTATATGGTCCCGATCTCCATGGCAATGAACGAGAATAGCTGAACGGTGAAGCTGGTTAACGGCCCCAACGTGAATAGACCAGTGCTGAGTCTATACAGTGTTCTCCAACCAATTAGTAATACGCCAAGTATTGAACTAATGATTATTAGCAACAGCCCCTTATAACTAAAGTTTAGTAGTGCCCATAGTAATCCAAGGTTATTTGCACCGAAGGAGAAGGATAGCAGGAAGACTGTGAGTATGGATAATACGCGGTAAATGCCCACGTACCTAAACGACAACCTCGAAAGGGCACCCAAGGATTTATAGAGAATGTATGAAAGTAACATTACGATTATGGGCAGGGACAACCAGTAACCAAGTACGAAGACCGCATTCCCCATCATGCGCCCCAACGCCAGTGAAGCGCCAACCAGGCTTGCGTATAGGGAGCCTGTTAGTGACATTGGAACCCTCATGCTCTCGCCAACTATGAATATCACTATGGTAACAGCCATGGCCACCATGGCAACGTCACCACTCACCACATTAGCCCTCATGTAAGTACCCTGCAGCCATAACCCAAGTATATAACCAAGTAATGCAATTATTACGGCATATTTATAATCAATTGACCTGGAGCCAACGGCAGCGCCAGCGTTAGCTGATAGGTTATTCCCAGAGACTAGGAATGACAATAAAAATGCCAGCGCGTAATTTATGACCAGGGTATACGCCATATTAGGCAGGTGTGATAATTTAATAACTTTTAAACCCAACCCACGTATTTATCATCGCCTCAAATCATTAATTATTAACTCAGCAACCCTCTTACCACTCATTATCATTGAACCGAATATAGGCCCCATCCTCGGTAATCCATACACGGCAGCAACTGCCATACCAGTCACGTAAAGCCCCTCCATAACCCTACCCGTATACTTAACAACCAAGTCCTCAGCAACCGAGGCATGTGCCGACTTCTCGCCATGAATTGCCAAGCCAAGGTCTGGGTTCTTCCTTGTAGTCACGGCAGCTACCTCGGCATCATGGCCTGTGGCATCGACCACGGCCTTAGCCTCTATGAAGAATGGATCTGTATGAACGCCCGCCATTTGCACCGTTGACCAGTAGACCGCGAGACCAGCAACCCTGGGCGGATTATCCCTAATTATCACATCATCTACATGAACGCCCAGGAGGAATTTAGCGCCTGCATCGATTGCCCTAACCGCAAGCTTTGCTATCATTTCGGCGGGGTCCACCGCGAACAACCCATCACCCATGTCCTGAAGCCTAACACCAAAGTCCTTACTCAGTATATCGGAGGCTGGGTACTCAACCACTATGCTAGGTAAATGACTGGCGGCACCACCAATACCACCACCGAAGGAGAACCTCCTCTCCAGCACAATGGTCTTTAAGCCCGCCTTAGCCAGGTAATAAGCCGCGGTCATGCCTGACGGGCCGGCACCGACAATTGCAACATCAACGCTTGAGTACTCATCAAGCATCTTCAAGGCGCTCCTCATTATTGCACGGGTAATGCTCGACTCCGAAATATATATGCCCGCCATGTAATCACCAGGTTATTGAGCATTAATAAACAAGTTATAAACATTATGCCAAAAACTAGACAAAGCGGTTAACGGCTGTACCTTTTAAACTTTGATTCAGGAATTAATCCAATGCCATTCATACTAAATAATGCGCAGGGACAATTAAGGTGCTCAAACTGCGGAAGGATAATAATTGGTCAGCCAATAGTAGTTAAGACATGCTGTGTAAATAAGCCATGGGTTTTCTGCTCCGAGGAATGCTATAATGAATTCCTAAGAAGGTGGGTAAGGAATCAGGAACCACATAAGGGAAGGAGTTCATTAAGGAGAGATGTGTTGTAAAAATTAATCTGTCTTTTTAAGATTCAATTAAGCTAAATCACCAGGGATAATCACTTAATGTCCTCTTCATTGGCTGCGTTCCTCAACTGCTCAATAAGCGTATCTATTGGGGTACCTGGCTCAACAAAGAATAATTGGATACCCATTGACGTAAAATACTCGTAACTTGTCTCACAAGCCCCACTGGCTATTACCGCGTCAACATCCCTTAATACATTCTCATGAAGCCATTGATATTTAACGATACCATGCATTGGGATCCCTAACCTAGACAGCGCCTCATGAATCACGGTCGGATCATCAGTATCCGGGATATTACCAAGGGGGTTATCCCTACTTTCCACGAGCTTGATATCCTTAGTGTCCTCATTAAGTTCATATATTATGTATTTCTTAGCATGTGCAAAGTGACCATCGCTTATTGACTTCCCATCATCCGTAGCTATTGCAATCTTTACCATATGACCATGACCAATGCGATGCTTAATAAACCACTGCATTAAAGTCAAGCAAAATTAACACATTAAAACAAGCTAAACACTAATGCATCAACTTAAACAGGGTAAGGAAAACTGAACGCAAACTGGCGCCCCGGCCGGGATTTGAACCCGGGTCTGCGGCTCGACAGGCCGCCATACTAGACCGGGCTATACCACCGGGGCTACGTAGTGATTGGCTTTATTGAGAATTTAAGTTTTTTGCCCTGATTGTTTATTGGTGCTGTGTTAGGAGGTTTCTTAATGGTTATTATGAGTTTAAGTGTGGTGTTGAGTCTGTATTTCCTGTCTAATTATTGACTGAGTAAACGCTTTAAATTGGCAGTTTCCCGCCTTAGGTATGGCGGCGAGTAATATGAACAGTAATATGGGTGATAAGGAGGATGAGGAGTTGAGCAAGTTATTGGAGAAGAAGGCTAGGGAGTTAGCTAAGGCTGTGGGTAATGAGCCTGTTGAGTTGAGTGGGGATAATTTTGATGATTTCATAAGGAGTAAGAGGGTTGTGGTTGTTGATTTCTGGGCGCCCTGGTGTGCGCCGTGTTTTCTACTTGAGCCGATCTTAAAGGCGCTGGCTAAGGAGATGCCGTGTGTTGGTTTTGGTAGGTTGAATACTCAGGAGTGGCCCGACGTTGCTGCTAAGTATGATGTGATGAGCCTACCTACTGTGATAATATTTAAGGATGGTGAGCCCGCGGATTTCGTGATTGGTGCTGTGCCTAAGAAGATAATTGCTGATAAAATAAGGAGGGTTCTTAACGAGAATTAAAAATCAAAAATAGTTTTTACACAGGAAAATAAACTAATTTTACTTAATATTCTCCTCCCTCTCCACCTCACCAAGTGACTTATCAAGTACGTCTATTGCCTTATCAATGTGCTCCTGCTTGACGGTTAATGGCGGCGCAAACCTAATGACGTTGCCATTCCAACCACTGGTCACGAATAGCACGCCCCTCTTCAATGCCCTATTAAGGCATATGTCGCTCGTCTCCTTAGTCGCCGGCTCCTTAGTCTTCCTATTCTTAACTAGTTCAATACCAATCATGAGCCCTAACCCCCTGACCTCACCAATCAGTGGGTGCTTATCGTAAAGCTCCATCAATCTCTTCATTGCATACTCACCCATCCTCTTGGCATTGCTTAACAGCTCCTCCTTATGCATGTTGTAGTAATCAACGGTTGCCTTAACGGCGGCCATAATTAACGCCGAGGCTCCAAAGGTCGAGTGTTCATCATTCAACTGCATTGCAGAGGCAATCTCCTTCCTAGTCACGACGGCTGATGCTGGCAATCCACCAGTCATGCCCTTAGCCGCAACAACTATGTCAGGCTTAACGTTGAATTGCTCGAAGGCCCAGGTGGTGCCTGTCCTACCCATGCCACTCTGGACCTCATCAAATATTAGCAATATGCCGTATGTATCGAGGACCCTCTTCAGCCTCTCGAAAAAGTCCTTCGGTGGTACCACGATACCGCCAACACCCTGTATAGGCTCAGTGACTAGGCAACACACGTCCTTAATGGCCACGTAATTAATGTAATACTCGATGGTTTCGACGGCAGCCTTACCACACTCCTCTGGCGGCATGTCACCAAATGGACACCTATATGGGTATGGGAATGGCGCTATTAACGTGCCTGGCGGTAATGGCCCATACTCCTTCCTCCTCATTCCATGGTATGAACCAGTTAGGTATGTCCTACCGTGATAACCACCCATTAGGTACATCACGTACGTATTCTTTGTGTACCTCTTTGCAATCTTAAGCGCCAACTCGATGCCCTCAGAGCCACTTAGCTTGAAGTGGACCTTATTATACATGTTCCTGTCGGGGAATAGGCTTAACACGGCCTTTGCCGCATTAAGTAATTCCTCCGTGTACCAGTTATAGCCATTGCCAGCAATTAATCGCTTTGCAGTCTCAGTGATCGCGTCGGCAAGTCCCGGCGGGTTATGACCGAGTAGTGCGGTGGTTACTACGGTCATGAAGTCCAGGTAGGCATTTCCATCAACATCATAAACGTAGATATCGCGGGCCTCCCTAACAACAATCCTGTGGGTTGGGTATAAGTTCGTCATTAGATATTCATCTAGCTCCTTAAGAATTTCCTCAGTCCTTCCCATTAAGTTAATTAAATGCCAGCTCCTTTTAAGTTTAATCTGCTAGTTATCCTTTCCATAAGGTATATAATATTTTTTCCATAATATCTTCAGTATTTTTGAGAAAAATTTCTTTCAACAGGTATAATCTATAAAAATACATAGACTATTTATTCATTTAGAAAGGTTTTTTAAGAATAGGTTGAGATGAGTGTCGATTTCTATGGAGGAGCAAAAACAGCAACCTCAGGAGGCTAAGGCGGTCTCTGAAGCATCATTAACAATCACGTCACCACTCGATTTATTGTTTAATCCAAGGTCCGTCGCGATAATCGGGGCCACACCTAGGGAGAACAGTGTCGGCGGTGTCATCACGAAAAACCTACTCACTAAATTTAAGGGTAAAGTTTACCTAGTCAATCCCAAGTATGATGAGGTCAATGGCATTAAGTACTATAAGTCAATACTCGATATTCAGGACAATATTGACTTAGCGGTCATCGTTGTTCCGGCGCCGGCTGTTCCGAAGGTCGCGGATGAGTGCGCCAGAAAGGGCGTTAAGGTCGCGATAATAATCAGCGGTGGTTTCAGTGAAGTTGGTGAGGAGGGCGCTAAGCTTGAGGAGGAGTTGAGGAAGGTTGTTCAAAACCGCATTAGAGTGCTTGGTCCCAACTGCATTGGCGTTTACAATGCCTTTAATGGCCTAGACACATTCTTCCTTCCTGAGGATAGGATGGGCAGGCCCAAACCCGGTCCCGTAGCCTTAATTAGCCAAAGTGGTGCTGTGGCTGGTGCAATCCTTGATTGGGCAGCCAGGAGAAATATAGGCGTTGGGTTAGCTGTAAACTATGGAAATAAGCTCGATATTAATGAGGCAGAGCTCCTCGAGTACTTTGCTAGGGATAGTAGGGTTAAGGTCATTGTTATGTACATGGAGGGGTTGAAGTACCCTGGGGAGGGGAAGAAATTACTTGAGGTCATGAAGGAGGTGTCCAGTGTTAAGCCACTAGTAGTTTATAAGGCTGGTAGAACTAGGGCGGCAACGGGCGCCGTCAAGTCTCACACGGCTGCCCTGGCGGGTAATTACGAAATTTACAGGGCAATGCTAAGGCAGGCCAATGTCATTGAGGCAGATAATCTGACGGATGCTTTCGACATGGCCAAGGCACTGGCCACACAACCACTACCCAGGGGTAACAGGGTGTTGGTTATAACCGATAGTGGTGGTATGGGGATTCAATCCGTGGATGCCCTGGACATGCGTGGACTACAGGTTCCTGAACTATCCGAAAGCCTTCAGGAAATACTGAGGAAGCAACTACCTCCTTTAGCCGTTACCCGTAACCCAATTGACTTGACGGGTAGTGCCACGGACGCCATGTACAAGTTCGTCCTAGACACCGTACTACCAACGAGCTATGTCGATATGGCGTTAATAATAGCCTTAATGCAGATACCAGGCCTAACGGCGAACCTGGGCAATTACATAATCGAGGCTAAGAGATTTAATAAGCCGATAGTTGTCGTTAGCTTTGGCGGTAACGAGTACGTGGCTAAGTTTGAGAGTTACCTGGAGGAGAATGGAATACCTGTTTACCACGCACCGCATAGGGCTGCTAAGGCGTTGTGGGCGTTATATGAATATTCAAAAATAAAGGGTGCAGCCAAGGAATGGTGGTGAGGGGTATGAACCCGATAATTGCGAAGGCGCTTGAGGAGGGTAGGTATAAACTGCTTGAGCATGAATCCTTCGAGCTACTTAGGCAGTATAATATACCAGTCCCCGACTTTGCGTTGGTTCAGGACGTCAATGATGCTTTGAAGGTTGTTAAGGACATAGGCTATCCAGTGGTATTAAAGGTCGTCTCGCCAGACATTATTCATAAGTCGGACGTTGGTGGCGTAATACTAAATATAAGTAATGATGATGAGCTCAGGAGCGCCTGCGAGAGAATTAGGAGTAACATTAAGGAAAAAGCCCCATACGCCAGGATAAGCGGCTTCCTAGTACAGAGGATGGTGCCCGAGGGATTAGAGACAATAATTGGCGCAACCAAGGACCCAATCTTTGGTCATGTAATAGCCTTTGGCCTTGGCGGTGTAATGGTTGAGGTGCTGCAAGACGTGAGTTTCAGGATAGTGCCTATCACAGAGGAGGATGCCAGGGCAATGGTTAGGGAGATAAAGGGCTATAGGCTCTTTAATGGTTATAGAAACATGCCCGTGAGGGATGAGGAGGCCGTTATCTACATAATAACGAAGTTCTCAGAGCTCTTATCTGATAATCCAAACATCGTTGAGGCAGACCTAAACCCAGTCATTGTACTTGAGAGGGGTAAGGGTGCCTACGCGGCTGATGCTAGGTTTATAATTGGGTCTGTGTGAGTTCGTGAGTTAGGTTTAAAATTGATACCGTGGTTTCTGTCCCTTGTATGAACAAGGCACTACTGGTGTTTAGGTTAAAGATGGCACTCGCGATAATAGCGATATTACTATTAGGCGCCGCGTTTACATACGGCATCATGACGTGGCTATTCGGCCCAATAAGCGGCGTCGCACTTGTCACTAGTTTAGTCCTCATGGCATTCTTCCTAACGCTGTTCCAGTGGTTGATTGGTCCATTCCTGATTAATGCCATGTATAGGGCTCATGAGGTTAAGCCTGACGATCCAACCTACGGCTGGGTCTATGAAATGGTCGCTGACGTTGCTAGGACCAATGGCTTTAAGGACGTGCCCAAGGTCTACATAGCCGATGTACCATTCCCAAACGCCTTCGCCTATGGAAGCCCAATAGCTGGTAAGAGGGTTGCAATAACACTGCCCTTACTAAAGATATTGAAGCCCAGCGAGTTAAAGGCTGTTCTTGGTCATGAAATTGGGCACTTAAGGCATAGGGATGTGGAGGTGCTAATGGCTATTGGCTTACTGCCCACGGTTATTTACTGGCTTGGTTGGTCGCTATGGTGGGGTGGTTGGTGGGGTGGTTGGTCCGAGGGTAGGAATAACGGCGGTGGCTTACTACTCCTAATAGGTTTGGCGCTAATTGCTGTTAGCTTTCTATTCCAATTATTCGTACTATATATAAATAGGTTGAGGGAGGCCTATGCAGATGTTAATGGTGCGTTGACTGTTGAGAATGGTGCACGTAACCTACAGAGGGCGCTTGCGAAGATAACGCTTTACATGGACCCGAACGTTGTGAAGAGGACTACGAATGGTACATTGAGGATGCTCTTCTTCGCACCGCCAGTTAGCACTGAGTATATTGAGAGTAATGTTGATGACTTAATAGAGTATTGGAGGCATTATAAGCCATCGATTTGGGAGGAGTTATTCATGACGCATCCACACCCTGCAAAGAGAATACAAATGCTTGATAGGATCGCCGAGTCTTTGCCGTAACCCTCTAATCAAAATAGAAGGAAACCCTCAGTAAAACCCTATTTTATTCTAACCCTCCTTCACCGCTGATTGGAGATAGAGAACCCTATACTTATTCCTCAATTTAATTAATGCGAAGGTGAATATTTGCTCACCATTAACATAGTTACTCGTTGTCGTAACCCTCACGTACTTAGCATTGCTAATTTCATTGGTTACATTACCGTCTATATCGAAAAGAACTACATCATTAACACTTAGCCCAATATCTGTTAACGCATCCCTTATGCAATCAATGACTAGGGTCTCATCAACATCATAGCACCTACCACCCATGAACTCACTCATCACCCTACTATGTAATTCGTAAACCCTCTTATCCAGTCCGCTCATCTAATCATCGTAGTTACACCACTAAATATACCTTACCTAGGGATTAAACTCGGAGAGTTAGGTAATGCTTATTTTTAGCTGAGCGGTGCGCCATGTGATGGAGGTAATAAGTACCGGCAGGAGTGTTATGGACATGTTAAATGAGCTCCTTAATGACCTTAATAGGGATGATTTAACGCTCATTGAGAGATTACCCTACGTTCGTGAGTATGAGAGGTATAGAGACGTGATCACGAACATTCTCAGGGAATTCCACATAGCGCTTGTCCTCGTTAGGTTGACGTTTAACGATGGTTCCCGTAAGGGTTACGTCTTCCTAATAAGGGGTGAGGGCGGTGAATTGGGTAGAATACCAACGTCAGGCGTTGTGGAGGGTTACGTAGTGAGTGTTAAGGGCAATGACAGGAAGAAACTCCTGTATAATTCAGTGACGTTTAATAGGGCTGATGACGTGGCGACGAGGATTATAGAGTTCGCAAACATGTACAGGAAGGCCGAGGAAAGAATATCACAACTTCAACTACTTCGTGAGGCCGAGAAGGACTATGCATTATTCTATGAGGAGACTGGCGATTAAGGGCTTAAATTGCTAGGTAATCATTAAATTAACATCATGAAGAGCACGCCCTTATCTGAATCTGCTGATGATGAATGCTGCCAGGCGGATCACCTATTCATTAATTGGACCTGCGCCCTCAATTTGCTCTTTATCTCCTTAATCATTGAGTAAGCCTCTTCGGGGCTTGGTATTCTAGACTTAGCCCTGTAATACCTATAGACCTCCTCTTCAAAATTAAGCTCAGTCATTACACCCCTGCTATTTAATATCCTCATTGCGTCCCAGGGATCCTTCGCATTAATTATTAAGTTGGCTAACGGTAAATCACTTATTGCTTTCTTAAGGTCTAGGTAATACGTTATTGATGACGATACATCAAGCCTCACGTACCTGGTGCTACCCCTTATACCCACATTACCGTGATGACCCCTCGCAGCCTTAAACACCAAGCCGCTGGCCTCGGTTATTGCCTTACTAAGTATGTCCTCAAGTATCATTAAGTCATTTCGCGTAGGCCCATATGCGCCTAGGAATGCGCCCTTACCAGCTAGCTGGCTTATTCTCATTAGCACGTAATCCCTATCTAACTCACCATCCACACCTGGACCTGCAACGCCAAGTATTACCGGTACATTGGTCGTATCCTGAACCCTACTTAAAATAGCCACTGAGTAACTGTCAGCAAGTGGGCTGTAGAGCCCATCCTCATTACCCAGGGCTAGAACGTCGCCACCAACATCAATGCCTATTACCGCGTCAATGCCGTACTTACTTACGTAATCACTAAGCTCCTTAGCGACACTACTTACGGGACCAGCAATACTTATTCCTAATCCATCATCCTTAATAACGCTTAGTACATTAGCTATTTGAGGAATGACATGCCTACCCTCCCTAACTGCGTAGGTGTCACCATTAACGATGGCCAAATAATCACCAAGGGCATCGGCATTCCTAAGCTCCTGTATCCTAATGGGTCCTGGCACAACGTCATTTACGTATCTTTCCCAAAGAACTGCGCCCAATATTGCCTCCTTACCCTCGTTAATGGCGAGGCTATAGGTTATTGTTGAGCCCACAACGTCACCTCCACCACCAATACCGATCACTAGGACGCTCCTTACATTAAATCCTATAACCTCATCAAGCACGATGATGTCTCATTTTAAATCATTTAAATGCATTAAACTAAAACTAACCTAACTTAACATCATTAACCACACCATTAACTGCAAAGTAATACGTATTATTTACATATGCATTAATTAATACCGTAACGTAAAAACTACCACTGAATTTCAAGCCACCATTGCATGCACCCTCTTCAGGTGATGCAAGTAATACATAGTCTATGGTCCCCCAATAAACAGTGTAATTGCGTGTTCGTTCAATCATTCTAAAAACACCAACGTATCTAAGCGTTATATTTATGCCATGATGATCACTGCCTACCTTACTTGCTAAATAACCATTCATGTCCTGCACAGCCTCGGTTAAGTTATTGGCGTGAATCGTTACATTTGCATCTAAACTATGGATGACGTTATTAATTACCTGGGAGTAATAACATAAATTGAATGGATATATGACAGCGACAACACCCTCAATATCACCAGATTGCGTAATTACTTGAATAACTGCGCGATAAACGGTAGCATTACCCTCACCATAAACCTCATAATTAATCACCCTATACCTCACAATACCCCCAGTCCTATTACTAATGGTGCTGAGGACCTCATTCAAGGTTCCAGTCAAGTTATTAGCGATAACATTGCATGAGTAGTTTATAGGATTCATAATAACTAGGCATGCATCGTTCCTTAGCATAAAGAGCAATGTATTGTTTAACTGCCTAATGACATTAACTGACAGTAGGTAAGTATTCTCGAGGGTTAACGCCTTAGATGCCTCACTGCTCACGTAGCTTATTAAGTATGTGGTCAATGTAATCATTACCAGCAATACTACGATTATGGGTAATAATGACTTGTAAATCACTCACAATCACCTGGCGTAAGCAACGTACACATTAACCTCCAACCTGGAATTATTAATCGCAATCCTTGGGCATATAATTAGGTAATTCTTGGTCGTTACCTCATCCGTTATTACAACATGATTTAGATTAATACTGCCCGTGAAATTACCCAGTTGGCACTCAATGAATAGGTAAGTTCCAATGGACGCTTTATAATCAATTATTGATAGCCTCAACAGGAGGTTTGTTAAGTATATCGTGAGTATGAGTATTACGATTACTAGGGTAATTGAAGCCAGTAGGTCAGGGAATATTAAGGAGTCTGCGAGAGCCATTGATTATCACCATGGCATAATTACTCACGGAATTCGCTAAGTAAAGTACTTTTAGTAGGAAGCTCTCGATGACTATGATCATCATGAATATGATCACCATCAATATCGCTGTGAGTAGGTACCTAATCATCTAATCACCGAGTTGATCCATTGAATAATTGAATTAAGCTCTCGAATAAGCCCTATATTATTCCTTAATAACTCTACATATAATGAGATGGTGATAATCGAGAGTATCGCTGAAATTGCCGTGAGTATTAGTGATCCATATTCCTGGAATAGAATGTTCAATACCTCCTCAAGGGACTTCACAATTAATTATTATCAATTCGATATATAAGTCACTACAGCATTAATCACTGAGAGAATAAACGTGTACTGCTGATTACGTGGCTTATTAATCGCCTCACCTCATCAGCCAGGTACCTCCTACACTCAACCTCAAGTACCTCACCCTTAACATGCCTCTCCTCACTAAGTGCCTCCTCAATGGTATTTCTCGTAATTACCTCGTAAACCCTCGCCTCAACCTTACCATCACTAGCCCTAACCACACGACCTACCCTCTGAATCATCTGTCTCTGAGAGCCTGTTCCAGAAAGTATTATCGCCACATCCGCATCCGGCACATCAATACCCTCATCAAGGACTGTGGTCGCCACGATAACCTTATACACACCCCTAGCAAATGCCTTAAAAATCGAGTCTCTATCACTAGTCTTAGACGTTATTAACGCGACGATGGGTCCCAACTCCTCCTTAAGGACCTTATACAACTCCTCGGCCTGCCTTATGAATTGAGTAAAAACGATGATCTTACTACCAATGCCAACCTCAGCCTTCACTATTTCCTTAGCAATGCCTATCTTGGCACTAGCCATACTCGCTATATTCCTTAGGACAATCGCATTATCACCAGCCCTCTCATAACTCCTCCTCTCCTCAGGTGTTAAGTCAACGTAGATCCTAAAGTGCCTAACAGGAACAACCAATTTAGCTTCAATCATGTCCCTATAATCAGCCTGGTAAACAATATCACCGGCGCTTAGGAATATCAAGTGCTCATTATTATCACTCCTTTTCGGTGTAGCGGACAATGCCAACCTAAAGGGTGCCCTAAGCTTAAACGCAACCTCCTTAAACGTATCGGCAGGAACGTGGTGGCAATTATGCACTATGACTCCATTAGCTACGAAACTATGGTCTTCCTCTACCTCAATATCGTAGACAAATTCTTCTTCCCTGGAAATGCCTCTAGGGCTATTGGCTTGATTAATTCCAGGAATTTCTCTGCTTCCCTCATGTTTAGCGTATAGAGGAGGTAATAATCGCGATAATGCGTTATGCCGAATACTACTCCCCATTTCTCCCTCAACCACTGCGCCAGCATTTTGTTCCCCTCCAATGTAAAATTCTCCGTGTGTAATTGTATTGCGTAATAATCCCTCCCCTTCTCTAGGCTTATTGATCCATCGTCCAGAAACCAAACTGCTAACGCTATCGGCGTCTTTATCATACCCAGAAGTTCCTTGGTGACTGTCTTCCTCCCGTTTATGTATGATGCCTTGTATATCTCCGTTAGCTCCGGATGGCATATTGTATGGAATCTTACCACGTCTCCATACGCTCCATACTTCATCATCCTTATGACCTTTGGCGGTGTCCTTACTATATTCTTTAGCTCTGAGTATTTCCACATTAAGTACTCGTACTGGTCTAAAGAGTGTGTCACTGTTAATCTCGCGTTTTTCGCCCTGGGTGGCGGAATTGTTAAATACCCATCCCCAAGCACCATGCCCAGGACTATCTCCCTCTATCTCTCTGTCAATTTTGGTAATGATGCTAACCTCCTCAATTCCCTTTCCTGCACTATTTTCCTTATCTGCTGTATTCCCACCTCTTTGTATAAAGTCCATCGCTTTAATGATCTTCGTCTCTGAAGTTCTGGGTTGTGAGCAGTTACATAATGACACCCTAAAGCCTGAAGCGTTGGAAATTCCTTTCCGCAGATTCTGCACCTGTACGTCATAGAAATACAGCACGTCCCCGCTTCTTAAGGTTATTGCAGGCTTCCAACCATCCTGAGTGAGAATTAGGTGATCCTCCGTCACCACTAATTCGCCTTTCTCGTGAGTTATCCTCACCATCCTCTTAATGAGTGGTATTTTGAAGTAGTTCGTTATTCGCATAAACCTGCCTTTATGGGTAAGCACCCTCACGGGTAGTCTCTTCTCCACTATCTCTCCAATGGGCATTAACCCCATATCAGTAACAATCAATGCATCATATGGTAAGCACTCATCGAATACCACCATATCGAACTTATCACTTATCTCCGCTATCCTGTTAACGGCTGAGTTGTAGATCGCCACCGTGACCTCCCTAATATCGTCATAACCACCGCCCAACCTACCTGCCCTAATGCCTAAGTACTTCATTATTCTTTCGTACCATTGATTCATAAGTTCTTCTGTGATTACGAGTATTATCGTCGGCACCCTCGCCGTGGCCAGGGCCTTGAGGGCTATGAATGTCTTACCGCCGCCTGTTGGTACGACAATCGTACCCCTCTTACCGGCCCTTAACCAGGCATCGAGAGCTCTCTCCTGGAAGGGTAGGAGCTTCACCTCATCCTTAGGGACCTGTATCTGCCTTGGGCTCCATTGTAGGTCAGTCACTTTATAACCGCTCTTTACCAGTAATTCCCTTACGGTATCCCTTAGAAATACTGGGAACCTAATTATGACCTTTTCACTTTCTCGAATAATATCGTCCTTACGTATGAGCCTCAAATCACGCTTATTCAGGTTACCCTCCTTATCAGTGACATAGTACGGTATGGTTAAGCTCCTCAACTTCTCATAGAGCTCCTTAGATAGAAAGTGCAGCTCAGCACTATCAAGGCCGAGCTTAACTGTCCACCACTCAATCCTCCTACTAAATAAATCCCTCAACTTATTATTAGCTAGGGCGAACTCCCGAGCCCTCCTAAGGGCAAGCTCCACATCACCAATCACTGGCTTACCAACGAGTAACTGCCTAATGCTCTCCACAGCCTTATCAACATACTCCTCAAATGAGGACGCACTACCTATGTAATTTCTATCGCTCCTAATGAAGTCCCTTATTAGGCATGACAGTGAGATAATGTATAAGCCACCCTCCTCACCCAACACGCAGTCGCTTGGTATAGAACCGAGACTTCCCAAGTCCTCAACGCCAATTACGCCGCCTGACGAGTTTACGAGTATAGTCCTCATTAATTTCTCGGTCTCCTCACTGGTCAGCTCAAGTAATTCCTTCAACTCCCTAATCAACGAGAGTGAGTAAACCTTGCCGGACCAGTACTCACCATTCCACCTGAACCCTAGCTCCTTCAATCTATCCTTAACTCTTGCTATCCTATCCCACGGCCACTCCCTCCTAATCTCAACATTGCCGTTCACAATTACCCTAAAGAGCACTAACCATGTACTACCTAGTACAGTACTTAAAGCTTACAAAGGCTTTAATTCCATAATCCTTAATGAACCTAATTGATTACCCAAGGTGGCCCTCCCTCGCTAGGGAATCGATACTTAACGTGCCCATGGACCTAAGGAGCATTAAATTGAGCATTGACGGTAAGGTCATTGATTACAGTGAGGAAATAGATTCAGTTGTCATTACCGGTATGGGTGGTAGTGGCGTTGTTGGTGATATAATTAATGATCTATGCTGGTTCTGGGACTGCAGAGTGCCCATAATTGTGAGTAAAAACATGAGGCTACCGAAGAGGTTATCAAGGCCTTTGGTCATAGCCATTAGCTACTCGGGTAATACGGCTGAGACAATAATGAGCGCTAATGAGGCTTTATCCAGGGGGTACCCGGTAATTGGTGTAACTACAGGCGGTAAATTAAGCACAGTACTTACTAATAAGGGCGCCCCAGTTGTCCTAATCCCAAAGGCTTCGGCACCTAGGTATGGATTACCCGCGTTACTATACCCAACACTGATCATTCTAGAGAGGTTCGGTGTTGCTTCGGTGATCAATGAGTTGGAGAGTGGTATCTCTGGAATTGAGGATGCCCTTAAGCGCGTTGATGATGCAATTAACCTGGCGAAGCAATTAGTTAATTCAGTGCCCGTGGTTTGGGTTACGGAGAGTAGGCGTGGTGTTGGTATTAGGTTTAAGAACGACCTAAATGAAAACGCCAAGTACTACTCAGTGGTTTCGGTGGTCCCTGAGGGCGCCCACAATGACATAGCCGCGGTCACGACTAAGCAGGGTGGTTTGAAACACGTGGCTATAATGGGGCCCAATGATTATGAGGGCATGTACGAGGAGGTCCTCATTGATGTACTATCCTCATTCGGGGCGAAGCCCATAATCGTTAAGCTTGAGGGCAAGACGCCACTTGAAACCGAGATGTACGGCGTGACATACCTAGGCATGGTGACTTTGGCATTAGCGGAATTACTTGGTGTTGAGCCAGTATCCACGGAACCAATCGATAGGCTCAAGAACCTCCTCAGCGAGAGGAGGGTATTTCAGGTTTAAAGGTTTCGAGGCCTGAGCCTAAGTAAAACCTTGTGAATATGATGGCTATGGTTATCACGGGGATTAGGAGTAAAGCCATTGATAGTCTAATCCCAATTAAATCCGTTGAAATGCCAAATAATGCTGGGACTGCTATACCTAGAACTCCCTGAAAGGCGGCGAAGTAGGAGTTTGCGGCATTTCTTTCCTCAATACTCGTCCCCCTACTAATCATTAACGTCGAGAGTGGGTATACAGAGCCGTGTGGTATTCCGAGTATCGTCATTGATACGATAAATGCAGCGTAATTTTGTGAGAGGTAAAGTAATATAATGCCGATTATTGTTAACGCTATGGAAATAATCATTGGTTTAAATAGGCCCCTTGGAACCCTGATTGTTAGGTAAAGTCTAGTAAGAAATGAGGTAAGGAAGAAAGGTACGAATGAGAAATAAGCGAGGTACCTACTAACGTGGTATATGCTCTGTGCATATATGGCTATGAATGCCGTAAAGACGACAAAGGGTATGCTATAGGTGGAGTTTGCAAGTAATGCTGAGATTAAGCCCTTATTCCTAAGTATTTGCTTAACATTAACATTTCTTCTAGGTCCTTTAGGATCCGGTGGGAAGTGCGCCTTAAACGATAATGCGAACGATACTAATGCCAGCGGTATGAATAGTAGGAATATGTACCTATAACCAAAGTGTGTTAATAGGTATGTCTCAAATAACGGGCCAATGACAAGGCTTGTACTTAAGGCGAGGGTGTAAAGTACGAGCAGGCGTTCCGCAGTGAATTGATCACCGACAATACTGGCTGACGTGAGTATATTAGGCATTATTAGGCCGTAAGCGAATCCAGTGAGTATTGAAATTATCCAAATACTAAATGAATTGGCTAGGAAGTACGTGGGTAATAAGGCGAGTATTAACGCATTTGAAATTATGAAGAGTAGTCTCCTTGTTTGACTAGGTAATCTGGCGTTGACGAATACTATGGATACCAGGTTAACGGCAGTAACCGCTGACGCCAGAAACCCGACTAAGTAATTGGGGAATAGTAGGTCGTACTTAGTCAATAAAGGTGTTGTTGTTCCAATCATGTTATTTGTTGCGCGTGTGGCGAAGGTTATTAGGAATATTATGATTGCGTAATGGGCTATTTCCCGATTAATACGCACAATCACCAACGGGAGGTTTAGTGTTTAAAAACCATTCCGTCATTCGCATTTATTTTACATGGCATTTAATATACGGGTGTGAGCCAGCTCATGTACTTACTCACCTTACCGTGAACCAAATCCATGTAATAGCTCCTTATCTTAAGGGTTATTGGTCCCGGCTGTCCATTGCCTATAACCCTACCGTCAATGTTCACTACCGGAGTTACCTCAGCGGCCGTTCCTGTGAAGAACACCTCATCTGCCGTATACAACTCCTCCCTGGTAATCCTCTTCTCAATAACGGTCAGCCCTAGGTCCTTGGCTATCGTGATTACGGTATCCCTCGTGATACCCTCAAGTATTGAATCGTAGGTTGGTGGTGTATAGAGCACGCCATCCTTAACGATAAATACATTCTCCCCACTACCCTCAGCGACATAGCCGTCACGGTTAAGTAGGATAGCCTCATCAAACCCTGAGATCTTGGCGTCCAGCAATGCAATTACGGAATTAACGTAGATACCACCGACCTTAGCCTTCATTGGGAACATGGAGTTGTGAACCCTCAACCAACTAACCACCTTAGCCCTAACGCCCTTAGGCTCCAGGTAGTGGCCGAAGGGTATGGCTATTATTGCCGTAGTTGTTTCCAAGTCCCTAATATCCAGGTTTACCGTGGACGCGGATACGAAGGCGATGGGCCTTATGTAGACATTCTCACGTACCTCATTAGCCTTTAATAATTCCACGGTTGCGTCTACTAACTCATCAATGCCGTAACCAACCTTAATGCCCATGATTTTGGCTGAATTATGGAACCTTATGTAATGGTCCCTAGCCCTGAATATGTATAGGTTATTGCTTTCAGGGCTCCAATAGGCCCTTATTCCCTCGAAAACCGACGTGCCGTAGTGCAGGGCATGCGTGAGTATGGGTATTACTGCCTCTCTTTCAGGTATTAACTTTCCGTTTACCCATACATACTTCATTAACTCGCCTACAATAAACTCCTTATTAAGCATTATCATATATATAGTGTATTTTGCGGCACCTGCCCAAGCCATGAAAAGTTAAAGTTGCGGGATGTCCTTGCCATGTGGGCATTTACTGGGCTTACCCAGATATTCGTAGAGCTTCTCCACGACCTCCTCAGGCAGTGCGTAATCAAACATCTTAGCTAACTCACATGCCTTATCTGGGTCGATCCCCGCCCTAACCAATAACGTCTCCACGACCCTATGCGCCCTAATTAATGAGTTCATTTCTTTAATGCCCTCGTCAGTTATGTATATTCCACCGTTCCTCCTCTCCACAAAGCCCTTCTTTATTAAGTGATTAATCTCTTCATAGGCGCTCGCGGTTGAGACGCCAAGCGCCTTTGCAATGCCGAATATCGTTGCACCGGAGCCCTTATCATTCATTCCCTTAATCACTAATAGGTATAGGAATTCCCTACTGGATATTCTCACATGCAGTCCCATACTACACTTAGTAAAAATCTAATTAAATCTTATTCCCAAATAATTACTTAGATCGTAGTCATTATTGCGTAGATGCCGGCAATAATCAATGCCGTGGTAACCACATAAAGCGCAATGGCCCTAGCCCTACTAATTGTGTAATCACCAACGACATCTCTCCTCGAAACCAGGCTTATTAATAGGTAAGTGGGTATGGCGAGAGCTACGGCATTAAAGACCATGATACCCAGGATCAAATTAACGAGGTCCCTCATGAAGAGTATTATCAAGGCTGCGGGCACAACCTCAACAACATAAAATGCGTAGAAGCCCCTAGCCTCACACATCCTCCTACTAAGCCCTGAGGGCCAACCAAAGTATTCACTGAGTCCATAGGCGAAGCCCAGGCTTATCACGAATATTGCCAGCAGTGCGGCTGCGACCATGCCTACAGCAGCCACTATGAACCAGTATGGGCTAATGATCCTGCTTATTGAGAGTAACGCTGATTGGAATCCATCAACAACCCCACCCTTAACCCTAAGCCAATAACCAACCAGTAGGCTACCAATCATTAATGTCTCGCTTATTATCGCGCCCATTACGGTCTCAAACCTCTCATGGGTATAGTGCTCCCTCCTCAATCCTTTATCAACAATCGCCGACTGCTGATAATAAAGCATCCAGGGCATTATTACGGCGCCAATGTTGGCCGCGAGTAACGTTAAATATAGGGAATTAGAGTATGAGCTTGGTAGGAAAATCGACAGTAATGCACCATACATCTCCTGAGCCCTAATGGGTACTACAGCAAAGGCCACTAGGTACACTAGTATAAACGCGGAAATTGCAAGCAGTACGTTCTCAACCCTCTTATACGAACCACCCATCAGTATTATAACCGTGTGAAACACAAGGACTAAGATCACAGAAATAACCACGGGCACCCCAAAGAGGAGCCCAATGGCTGATATGGCCGCGTACTCACCGACATAGGCGGCCCCATCTATTATGAGCATGGCAATTAATGATGCAGCCGCAGCCTTATTACCATAAACCTCCCTAAGTAGAGTCCCCATACCCTTCCCACTACCTAGCGCAGCCCTGATGGTTAGCTCCTGGATGAAGTACAAAGGTATTGTTAGGAGTATCAGCCAGGGAATCATCGCAAGCCCCGTATAATAACCGCTCTGCATCGCCGTAAGTATACTCGGCGCATCCACATCCGCGAGCATGGTCAACCAGCCAGGACCAAGCAATACCCTAAATGAATCGCTAATTCCCTTAATACTCTTCGATACTCTCTCCTGAAAATTCACGCCAGAGTCACACAAGTACCTACTAATTAACATTTTTCCTGTGACAAGTGAAAAAGCAATGCACGTATTAAGTACCGTGGATAACCCTAACCCTACCCTCAACACCCCTGAGCAGGGCGTAGAACAGCACTACGGCAGTTGCGTAAAGAATAGAGGTTATGTATAGGGGCATGTCGAGGTAACCAATATCCATTAAGTAGCCACCAATACCTGGGCCAATAGCCCTCGGTATCGAGGATATCATGTTCCACAGACCAAATACCCTGCCTCGTTCCTCCCTGGGCACTAATTCATTAATGAGCGATGTTAATAATGGGTTCGCCATGTTCATGAGCGTATTCCTAATTATGAATAGGGCTAGTAACAGTGGTAGGTCGTATATTGATGGCATTATAGCAAGCACGCCTGTGGCTAACCCCTCAAGCATTACCACGGATATCACCCTACTGCGTAATAGCCTCGATATCGTCGGAGCCATTAATGTACCTAGAGCGAGTGTCGCATTGGATATGGCGTAGACTATGCCCAGGCTGGCAATGTTTATGTGGAACTTCAGGTAAAACCAAAGGCTAAACAACGGTATTATTACGCCAGCCCCAAGGCCAATCAACGCTTCAGGTAGTAACCTCTTTATTAACCATGACGAACGTAGCCTACCCAAGTCCTTAAGGCTAATCCTCTCAATCTTTACATTCGCAATGGTTGGGTCCAAGTGCCTAATTGCATTAAGTACCAGGGGTATTGTCAGGTAAACGGCAATGGCCTCGGCAATGAAGATCAGCTCATAGCCAAGACGCCCGAGGTAACTGGGTAGGACTGCCATTGCGGAGCCAACAACGCTGAAGACCACGTTGAAGGATGATGATAGACTAAAAACTTCATCTGAGACGTTCCTCTGCTTAGCGAATTCACCAACTATGGCTGTTAATACCACGTATCGATTAAACAACGCGGTAAGTAGGTAGGCAATTGAAACTATCATGGGCATGCCGGTAGTCATCAGTAGTATTAATGAGCCGCTGATTGTAGACAGTACTGTGAAGAGCTTGATCCTGTCCATGAAATCCGTTAAATAACCAACAACTAATGAACCAAGGGCATTTATTAGTGAGAAAAGCCCAAGGATAACGCCTATGAGTGTGGTTGAAATACCAATACTCAACATGTAGATTGAGAGAATTACCGAATTAGCACCCCAAATAATACCGCTTAGGGAATTGGCCGTTACCAGGAGGAAACCAACACGGCCGATGCGTCTAAACGACATTAGGCATTGATTAAAGACTTAGGTTAATAAGGCATATTCCTCATTTGGAATAGAAAATTTAAATAAAAAGGATAACCATTAGAACATTTAGTCAAAGGAAATATTGATCCTGAGGGAAATGTTTAAAAATAATAAGAACAATTAAATAACTATGACGAACATAACGAGGATAATACCAATAATAATGGCGATGATGCTGGCCATGGCAATGGTGGTAGTAGCTCATGCTCAGACGTTCCCACCGCCGGGTCCATCAACGACGCCGCAGTACTTCACGTGTACTGAGGTGGTTCCTGGGGTGTCTGGTTCTAACTTAAGCCATGTAATTGTTTGGTTGAGGTTGAGTAATGTGACTACGTCGAATGGTTTACTATATCTTCTAGACCAGATGTACTATAATGTCTCAAGCCCCTACTTCCATCGCTTCATTACGCCTCAGGAGTTTGCTAGTTGGTATTCACCGCCGAGTAGTGTTGTTAGTTATGTGGTTAACCTGGCCGAGAGTTATGGTTTAACGGTTAATTACACGTTCCCAATGCTCATAGAGGCCACGGGCACGGCATCGGAGGTGGACAACTTCCTAACGGCCTTACAATCAGCGCCGAGTGGCATACAGCAGTGGATACTATCGGGCGAGTGCATCCCAATTGGCTACTTCCACGTGAGTAGTATCGCCCCCTTATACAGGCCGCAGTATGCTGCAGTGCGCCTCAATGTGACGAACATAAACGCATTACTAAGGGCTGGTGCGGTCAATGTAAATGGGAAGCCAATGCAAGTGATTCAGAATCAAGTGGAGATATGGTTGCCTCAGGGCCTGGAGTTCATATATGACGAATTGCCGCTCTTTAGTAATGGCTACACGGGCCGGGGATTAACCATAGCCGTTGTCGATGCCTTCGGAGACTTCAATCTAACCCTAGCCAATCAGTATGTTTACCAGAGCGTTGCATGCCAGGACTTGGCGACGTTTAACAACATGTTCGGCCTACCACCGGTTTCGTGCCAAGTCATTTACCCAACCGGTACACCGGCGCTCACACCATATGACCTAAGCACTGCGGAGGGTTGGGCTGTGGAGACGGCACTGGACATTGAGTATGCACACACAATGGCGCCTGGTGCCAATATACTCCTCGTCATATCACCAACGGCTGGTGACGATTTGTTCACTGACGTTGAGTACGTGGTCAACAACTCACTGGCCAACTTCATAAGCCTGAGCTGGGGTGCCTACGAGGACATGTTCTACTACCCACCGCCAAGCTACAACCTACTCTATGGATACGACGAGGTATTCATGCAGGCAGCCGCTGAGGGAATCGGCGTATTCGCAGCATCAGGCGATAGCGGCGCCTTTGACACGTATTGGCTATCCCTCAACATGACCATGGAGCCGAGCGTTTCATACCCAGCCAGCGACCCATGGGTAACCAGCGTCGGCGGAACGACACTCTACGGAAACATCACTAATACGGTGGCCACCCGCATTGAGTATGCGTGGAATTGGAACAGCACCTACCTATGGGGTAGTGGCGGTGGTTACTCCTTCGCATTCCCAGAGACTCCTGGTCAAGCACTGATACATATTATTTATGAGAGGACGCACGTATATGAGCCTGACCTGGGCATTTACTTCCGCACAATTGGCCATAGGGGTGTCCCGGACATCGCGGCCGACGCTAACCCATTCACGGGCGTCCTAATAGTCCTTAATGGTTCAATATTCCCATACCTAATTGGAGGCACAAGCCTAGCAACGCCGCTTTCGGCTGGCATGACTGCTACAATACAGAGCTACCTATACGGAACGGGCGTCGACTACGCAATAGGTGACCTGGCACCCAGCCTATACCTACTGTATTACCGCTACCCAAGTCAATTCTATGCGTGGAGCCCTGCCTACCCAACAAGCGCCTTCTCTACCGGTATTCCTGGAGCCATGTTTGTAACCCTAGGCGGCCAAAACGGACTCTACTGGGTAATACCGGGTCAGTGGAACCCCGTGGACGGCCTCGGCCAAATAAACGTCTATGGACTAGCCCACCTACTTCCATACATAACATCGAGGAGTCTCTTCATATCTCAAATGCAGATTGGTTAGGGTGCTCTATAGATATTGTGCTAAAAATAAAAA
Organism: Vulcanisaeta distributa DSM 14429; assembly: GCF_000148385.1. Lineage (GTDB taxonomy): Archaea > Thermoproteota > Thermoprotei > Thermoproteales > Thermocladiaceae > Vulcanisaeta > Vulcanisaeta distributa. The sequence continues at coordinate 2,244,146 of NC_014537.1, forward strand.
TTTATCATTATTCCTTTTTACTAAATATAAACTTAAATCAGTAATGCTTCCCTAACCCCCTCTATTATTAGCGATACTGCCCACGCCATTATTATCAGGCTTAGGAACCTACCAATGAACCTAAGCATGTTGCCTCCGATGAGCCTAATTATTGAGAAGCTGAACCTGATCACTAGGTACGTTATTAATGATGCTATGAGTATGCTAATTATGACCTCGGGAATCCCATAATACGTGGTGAACAGCATTACCGATGTTATGGCCCCAGGCCCCACAAGCATCGGCGTAACTATTGGCGTGAATATGAACTCCTCAGGGCTTAATCCCATGGTCCTTGGAGCGCCCTCCCTGAGCGTGTCAATACCTATTATGAGGAGTACTATGCCACCCGCAATCCTGAAGTCGGCAATGCTTATGTTAAAGGCCCTCAATATGTATGGACCAGCCACTGCAAATATTATTAGTAGTGATGGTACGGCAACGGCAATTATCCTAAGGGCCCTCCTGAAGACCTCGGGCTTTTCAATCCCAGGCATACTGACCATTATTGGTAATGCGCCGACTGGGTCCACTATTGCAATTAGTTGTGTGGTCATTATCAATACGTCAATTGCAATACTCATTATCCAATGATGAGGCTTAAGCCCTTTAAAAGAGTTCACTATGAACGTTGCTATGAAATGCTTACATCCTAATTTTTCTAGCCTTAATTAGAAACTTTAATAAATGAATTTAGTAATAATTCATTGATATGGCATCTGGAATATCTAGGGTAAGGAGGGTTAGGAGAAGTATGGTAATCACCAAATTGCCATATGTAACGAAGATATACATAAACTACCAAGTCCTCATACCGGCCAGTTTAGTTAAGGCTCTCAATATTGAAAATGTTGCTTACGCAAACATAACCATTAAGTATAGGGGCCTCGAAATCGAGATACCGCAGGTAAGATTATTGAGGACTAGGAACACGGCTAGTAGGCAATTCACAATACCCAAGGAAGTCAGGGAAAAGTACGGTATAAGCCCCCTCGACGAGGTAGAGGTACTTGACATAAAACCGGCATAAAGGTGTTTGAAACAACCCCATAAAAGCCCACTTATCTACATCTGCATCCTTGATTTTGCCCTTGAGCGACTTGTGGTTACTGGATCTTAAATACCATGTTACTGTCATGTTATTAACATTGACGTTAACGGTGTTTATATGCACGCGAATCTCGCCAGGATACAACAACGACCAAAATATTACTTGCCAGGTTTGGTTGGTGCCCATAACTGGTCTGCCTTTCTCTACGCTTTCATCGGTTTCAGCGAAACTGATGCGAAGGCTCCTAAGCGTCTTAACAAACTTTGTATACTCCTCCTTATTCATCATCTTCATGAAATCAGGCACCTCAACATCCACTCCCTCAAGACCCTTAAGCACTAAGTGAACCGGTATACTAGTGCTCGTCCTATCCGTCTCAAGCGTTATGTGCTCACTATGCACACTTATTCCTGATGCGCCCTCGCCCCTAATGATTACCTCTGCCCTGCCGTTCATTAGGTTATCAATTAGTCTCCTTGTCTCGTTGCCAACATCACGCCAGTAGTTCAAGAACCGTTCATTATAGTTTATGAACTTGTCAACGAGCCCCGTGATGGCGTTGACGATATCCTCGCTGTATTTGCCCCTCAACTGGACCTCCAGCCTGTCCCTGGCCTCTAGCCACTCGTCCATTGTCTCCTCTACCCACCATGTTTCCCAAACCCTCCAGTGTTGTATTCAATTGATGGCTTCAACCAGAAAATCAACGGCCTTGTTCACGGCATCCTCACCTGCCTCACCACTGCAGACATATTCCCTGCCGCGCTTCACACCCATGCAGAAACGGTTCCTCCTCAACAACTCAGCGTTAAACCCCGTGAATTGACCAGGAGCACCAGACATACCAATACCTAATCCCCAACCAGATTAATAAGGCACTACGCAACATCTAAATTCCCAAACTGCCCAACCCTCGATCCACAATAGCCCTGCGCCCTGGCCTTAAGTAGTTAATTACGAAGACCACGCTAGCCGTATTCAATGGTTAGCTTTACATAAGCTAAGAAGGCCCTTGGGTTTTCAAGCAGTAAGTAATGCTCGCCAAGTTAACCATGAGGTAATCATAAAATAGTACCAGTTGAATGATCGCTGTTAATAGGTAAAAATATAAAAAGGGCCTTAATACCCATAGGTACGTATGCCCATTAGCGACCCCGAAAAGCTTAGAATAGCTGTTGAGCATAGGTTCAATTACTGGATATGCAGGGAGTGCGGGGCCAGAAACCCACCGGGTGCTGAGAAGTGCAGGAGGTGTAAGAGTAAAAATCTAAGACCGAAGAGGTTCAAGAGGTAAGGTGCTTAGTATCTCCGCTTTAATTCCTAGTGTATTACCTGTCACGTATATTTATCGTGGGTATTCCTCGGTCTTAGATAAAAATATAAAGAGGCTGTTTGAGCTTTATGTAATGGAGGACGAGGATAAATACGAGGAGGAACCTGAAAACGAAGAAGGTAACGAGGAGTCCACGGGCGGTGAAGACTACTCATCACTCATCGATAAGGCGCCTGAATGGAGCGTTGGCGTGATACTATATAACGGTAATGCATACCCACTGGCTAAGTCCAAGTTCAGGAGGAGCGAGTACTATTTCTCACCGAGTTGGAGACCTGTGGCTAAGAATGTGAGTGGTGAGGTTGTTGTTCTTAGGGATGGAAAGGTAAGTAGGTATAAGATAAGTAGGCGTGGAGATAAGTATCTACAGGTCGTTTTAATTTAATGAGCGCTTCACCATAGTATTACTTATTAAAACCGAGACTTCTCGTCAATACGTCTCAACACCGCCAACAACTTACTAACAACCTCCACCGGGCTTTTACCAAGCACTACAATCTCAGGCTCCTTACCCCAATCACCGAGGTGGTAAATAATGTCTGGTACCCTACCAACACTCTTTATTGCTTGCTCTGTACCCCAGGGTATTGACGCACCCTCCCTAGCCTTAACCTCAGGCGGCTCCTGCCTCCTATCATAACTACTAATTACATAGCCAAGCTCCTTCGCGGCCTCTATGATCCTATCATCATACTTAATATTCATCGCAGACCTGACCTCCGAGTCGTACTTCATTGCCGTAAGTATGTAACTGGCGACATGAGAGCTAACGCCAAAGGTTGGTGGGCCACTTGGCTTGGCTTTGCCCATGTACCTAACTATCCTGCCTGGTATGGCAGCGACATCGTTTAAATCCCTGGCGTAGAAGGCAGGTAATGCATAGCCTAAATTCGATTGAACCTCGGGTATGTACTTCCCAATTAAGTCGGCGTTTTCCTCAATCATGCTTAATGCCTTATTCATCTCGTCAATCACATCAGCCCTGTAAGCCCTAAGTTCGAGCCATGCCATTGGGTTGACGGGTCCGTGACCATGACCAAGCGGTAGTGAGTACTTAATGGCTGTCGTAATCAACTCCTTAGCCAGCTTAATGGCATCCCAGGGGCTCAAGCCCCTTGCCAGGCCTGCCGCTATGGCTGCTGAGAAGGAGCATCCAGTTCCGTGGGTGTTCTTGGTATCAATCCTTGGGGCCCTCAACTCCCTGTATTCGCCCGTATCCCTGAAGTAAACAATGTCAATACTTTCATTACCAGTTAAGTGACCGCCCTTAACAATGACAATCTCTGGATGAAGCTCCTCCGCTATGACCTTCGCAGCTCTCCTGGCATCGTCCAGGGTCTCAACACGGAAACCAGCTAGGTGTGATGCCTCGGGTGCGTTTGGGGTCACAACCTTGGCAATGGGTATTATAACGCGCTTCAGGGTTTCCATGGCCTCAGGCCTTATGAGTGGGTCACCACTCTTGGCATACATGACCGGGTCGACAACCAGCGGAAATCCCCACCTCTTAACAGCACGGGCCACTGCCTCCATTATCGGTGAACTGCTCAGCATTCCCGTCTTGGCGGCATCAACGCCTATGTCCTCGGCTACGGCATTTATCTGCGTCTCAACTATTGATGGGTCTATTTCCTGGACAGCCCTAACACCGAGCGTGTTCTGTGCGGTTACTGCGGTTAGGGCGACCATGCCGTAAACCCCAAGCGCGTGGAAAGTCTTTAAATCGGCCGTGATGCCCGCACCACCGCCTGAGTCAAGCCCTGCTATTGTTAATGCCCTGGGTATCCTCATGCAAAATAATGCGCTTATTATGATTATATAAAGCTTTTATTAATGACGGTGCCCACGGGAGAGTAGGCTGAAAGTAATTAATTAATCGAAGTGATAATTAATGTATTGGTGAAGGAAATGAAAAGAGCCCTGGAAATATTCCTCGTAATACTAATCACGGTGGTAACACCACTTGTGGTGCACGCGTCACAGGGCATTGGCAATATTAATGATGCTGCGAGCAACGTAACCAACACAATTAATGACTTCATGAACTCGATAACCAATAGCACGGAAAACGTTATTAACACGGCATTAGCCAACTTAATATCCTTCACGAACTTCCTTAAGAACGTGATATACAATGCATCAACAGTGCTTGCACTGCTCTTCGGGATTATTGGTGGCTTTCTATGGTTGTCAGGCATTAGTCCCTACCGTGGGCGTAGACTCGTGATATCCGCAATACTCCTCGCCTTATTAGCGATAATAATAGCCCACATATGAGTGAGCAAATGATTTAAGGGGGCCTAATGACGCGGTGATTCAATGCTCATTAACGTTCTTAGGAGCATGGGTTTCAGGAGAAGTGATGATGGTGATTACTGGTTTAAGGACTACGGAAATAACGTAATGCTCAAGGTGGCGTCCCAAGGCCTAAATGAAGTGGAGATTGAATTAGACATGCCAATGCCAACGGGCATAAACCTACAATCACTGAGTAATCCTGAGGAGGTGATAAAATCGATAATAAACTCGCCAATTACTAAGGACATACTACAATCACTACTTCATGCATTAAGCGACCTAATGAGCCTGAGGATGATAATAAGCATGATTAATTAAGAGCTCCTGGCTTGAGCCGTTGATTGCCTAATCCTAACTAATTCCCTAGCTATAAGCATGAGTAGTCTCCTCTTATTTATTGAGCCAAACCTTCTAATAGCCGATTCCTTCTTCACAGCAACATAGCCATAAGGCCCCTCAAACCAATTACCCGGGTGTTTCTTATCACCGTAAACCTCAAACTCAAGGCCAAGGTTACTAATCGCCTTAACTAACTCGTCAATTGTCGGTGACTTAATAGCCACATTGCTGGGGACCTTCCTACCAAAGCCCCTACTCTTACTTGAGTCGAAATAAACGGTCCAAATAATCCAATAATCCCTCCTATCCACGGTTATTAATGGAATCACTAATTAATAATGCTTAACCCATTACTTCTCCAGGAGTACCGCATTGACTACGCCGTCCTGCCCAGGCCTCGACGTGACCACGGCCCTACCCCTCTCGGTCTCGATAATGGCACCTTTAACGATGATATCCCTCTTAGCCAACTCCCTGTTCGCTGGCGTCTCAAGAACCCTGAGAATCTTCACCTTAACGGCCTTACCCTCCTTAGGTATGTACAGGTTAGCGTATTGAACACTGACAGCCTTAACCTTAACATTACCGCCAAAAACCCTAATCACCCTTCTAACATCATTACTCGATAACGTGGTGTTGGTTGGCGGTCCACCACCAAGCGCCTTCCTCTTAACCTTATACGGCCTAGCCCTATAGCCGCCACTCGGCTTCTTCGTATCCCTGCCCTGGTAAAAACTCAGTAACTTAACCACGAAGACCCAACGCGGGCATTGCCTTTAAAAGATTTTGCCTCGTGAAAGTAATTAGTGATGATGCGTCCCGTTGCGGAATAATGACGAGCCTAACTCCTCGCTGAGGTGCAGATTTTGCACATAAAATAATGTATTAAGGCATTGATAAAGCAGTGAAATAGGCAATGCGTAATGTCGCAATTAATGAGTATAGGCATGAGAAGGCCTCCCTAGACCTAATTGAAAGACTCCACAGTAGGGTCGGTATTAAGCAAGGTGGGCATGGCATTAATGGGCTTAGGGAATTATTGAAGGGGAGGTTACGTGAAAACAGGAACTTAGTTCTCTCGCTAAGTCTCTGTATGGGCTGCGGTGCATGCCTAATGGTATGCCCCGCATATCTAACGACGCGCAACATCAAGAATTCACCACTTGGTAGGATAGCTCTGGCAAGGTCATTAATGCGTGGTCCCGTTAATGAGGACTTAATAAACGAGGCATATACGTACTTTTGGCAATGCTTAACATGCAGGAGATGCGCCTGGACCTGCCCCTTCGGTGTCGACGTCGCCGACATCTCAAGGACCATTAGATCGCTACTCTACGAAATAGGTTTGGCGCCTAACTACGTAGCGGGAGTAATAAATAACCTGGAATCCACAGGGAACTTCCTCGGCCTGCCCGAGGACGTAATTAAGGAAATAATACTAAACGTGGCCAATCAAATCAAGCTTGAGAAGGGCGTTGACATTAGGGTTAAGATTAATGAACCCGCCTACGCCCTGTTGCTCCCATCGGCCTGCGCCGACTATACGGTGGCTATAAACACGCTTAAGGGCTACATACTACTGCTCAATGAGTTGGGTATAGACTTCACCCTAAGCACTAGGGCGCCTGACATAACGAATTATGGCTTATTCATGGATGAGAGGCACATGAGGCTCATAGCGGAGAGAATCATTGAGGAGGCGCGTAGGTTAGGCGTGAAGTTAGTGATAGCTGGTGAGTGTGGTCATGGCTGGAGGGTGTTCAAGAACTACGTGGTGCCAAGGCTTAGGGAGTACGGCATTGAGGGGACGCACATAATCTACATAGCCGCAGACGCCATAAGGAGGGGCTTAATCAAGCTTGATCCATCACTCAATGGCAACCTGACCTACATATACATGGACCCGTGCCACTACGCCAGGGGTGGGGACCTCACCAGGGAACCAAGACTCGTAATGAGGCATGTCGTGGCTCGTTACGTAGAGTTGAATGATAAGCCCGAGTTAGCGATATGCTGTGGGGGGACGAGTGGTATGTTGGCCAGGGAAATGGAGGGATTATCCATTAAATACGCAGAGCTTTGGTACTCAAAGGTAATTGATAAGGGCGCCAATTGTGTGGTGGTGCCATGCGCAGCCTGTAAATTGCAAATGGATAGGGTATTACCAAGACTGAATAAGTTATATAATCGTGAATTAACATTCACGGGACTAATGGACCTGGTGTACAAAGCTATGATACCAGTAAAGATAGGCACAGGCAAGGGTAAAATAGCTAATTCCAACGATGAGTAATGCCTTTAATTAAGTCCTTCAACTCCACCTCAATGATTGATTACACATTTTACAAACATGTCATGGAGTTTCTAGTCAAGTACCTGGGCCTTGAGAATGAATTATTATACATGAGCGTCCTTCGCTATAATGAGACGGTAAATGGCGTGAAGGCCTTAGTAGCCATTTATCGAGTAAACAGAGGAGAACTAATTACTTACTGCGTAGTAAAATTCGATAATTTGGCAGGCAAAGCCGAGCCAACATGCAGTGAGGATAGGAAATACGTGGAAAGGATTTACGAGGAAATGACTTAGCGTAAAGTTGGACCATGAGACCTGAAGCGCCGTATAAGGCATTACACTGAAAAGCTTAAAATTGCCCATGGGAATGATAGCTTGGGGCCGTAGTCTAGCCTGGCTAGGATGCACCAGGTTATGCCCTGGGTCCAACGGCCTGGGGAGCAATCCCCGCACGGTACGCCGGTGATCCCGGGTTCAAATCCCGGCGGCCCCACCACGGAACATTTATGTTGGATAAGGGTTTATTACCGTTATTGAAAATTGAAATGTGAAGGCGTAGTTGCATTCATGGCCGTGAGTTGGAGCATACGTTACACGCCTATTTCCTGGAAGATCCTGTGCTTGGGCTTGTCCTCTAGGATCGTTCTTCCATACGTTATGGTCTCCTTATACTCCCTACTCATTATGAACCTTTTAAATGATTCCAAATCTCTCCATTCACTATATATTAGGTATTCCGATGGATCATCAACGCTTCTATAGAGTTTTGCGTTTATGAAGCCGTCCACGTTTTCCCTAAGGAAGTTTAAAACCTCATTAAACATTCTCTCAAACTCCTCCTCATGACCCCTCTTAACCCTATAATACAGACCAACACTTATCATTTAAATCACCCATTACTCTATCCCACATAATTTACTGTTCAGTCAGGTTAAACATTGATTCATTTATTGTCACAACCTTACCATCATAATCCTCAACCCTTACACTCCTTTCACCACCACTTATGGAGATGAGCACTGTCTTAACCCTACCAATGTTGCCTACCGCGATGGCCCTCTGAATTATTCTCCTGAACTCCTTATAATGATCTCCACAACAAAAATACAACCTAGCACCAGCAACCTCCTGATAAGCCCCACTCCACGGCTTACCGCACACTTTACATCTAAGCGTTCCATCAATACTCAGGTAAGTGCCTGTCCTCCTATTATCACCACATAATGCGCATCCCGTGTACTCATCGCCAACCTCCCTGCCATTAATTATCACCTTCATAATACTAAATCATTAATTATCTTACATTTATTGTGTTTGCGGCTTCTAATCTTTTATGAACAGTTATATTTATTAATATTTACTTCAATACAAATAAATATATTAACCATTGGCCAAGCATTTTAAACCCGCCCCACGCATTTCTAACTGTGATGTTAGGGAGTACGGCTGAGGGTTGATGATGTGGTCCTTCGCTGACGACTTAGTAAAGTTTTTAATTTGCGTCTCTGCACGTTGGTTGTATGGTAATGCTTGATGTCCTGGCGAATGCATTGACGATGATTAAGAATGCGGAGATGAGGGGCCATAGGGAGGTGATTATTTGGCCTTCTTCTAAACTTGTTGGTAATGTTCTCAGGGTTATGCAGAGGTATGGCTATGTTGGTGAGATTGAGTTTATTGAGGATGGTAGGGGTGGTAAGTTTAAGGTTCAACTTCTCGGCAAGATAAACGATGTCGGCGCCATAAAGCCCAGGTTCAGCGTTAAGGTTTCTGAGCTAATGAGGTGGGAGGAGAAGTACTTACCGGCAAGGAATGTGGGCATACTGATCCTTAGCACGTCTAAGGGCGTATTATCGCATTTAGAGGCTAGGCAGATGAACGTTGGCGGCGTATTAATTGCATACGTCTATTAATGGTGGTAAATTTAAAAAGGCATTAACAGGGTGCTTCTGCGATGTCCACGGAGGAGAGTAAGCCCACGGAGCAGGAGGCCCAACAGCAACCAAGTGGTGAGCAGGTGCAGGCAGAGACTCAAGCGCAGTCTGCTCAACAGTCACAGCAAACCACTGAGCAGGCAGTGGCTAAGCCAGAGGCCAAGCCGGAGGTTAAGGAGGTTAAGTTGCCGAGGCCCAGGGTCTCGCTGAGTGGTAAGTTGAGGCAATTATTGAGGCTTAGGTTGTTAATGGAAAGGAGGGAGCCGCGTTGGATGAGGATGGATGAGTGGAGGTACCTGAGGGTTGCTCATGGTGAGCATTGGCGTAGGCCCAGGGGTAATGATAATAAGATTAGGCTTGAGATTAAGGGTTACCCGAAGAGGGTTAAGGTTGGTTATGGAAAGCCGAGGCTTACCAGGAACTTACACCCAAGTGGTTTTAAGTTGGTTATTGTTCATAGGCCTGAGGATGTGGATAAGGTCGACCCGGCCAGGGAGGCCATTGTGATTGGCAGGACCGTAGGCCTTAGGAAGAGGGTTGAGATAGTTAGGAGGGCTATTGAGAGGGGCGTGAGGGTCATTAACGTCACTAAGGACGTAATTGAGGAATTAAGGAGGGCCCAGTGATTACGCCTTCAACTTCTCATTGAACCAATCAACAATAGCCTTCAACCTAACCATTCTGTGGCTGGGCTTACCGAACCTCGATAGGTCATGATTCTCGCCTGGAAACACAACCATCTTAACCTCCTTACCCAGGTACTTGAGTGCCGTGTATAGTTGTATGGCCTGCTCAAACCAACAGCGGTAGTCCTCGAGTGAGTGTATTATCAGTAATGGAGTCTTAACATTCTTCACGTACATAATCGGCGACTTAACCATATAACTCTCTAGGTATGTCCAGAAGTCTCTGTCCTCACCACCACCGATTTGGTCATTGGCGAAGTAGGGCCCAATATCACTTGCACCGAAGAAACTCACCCAGTTGGATATTGACCTATCCGTAATTGCAGCCCTGAACCTATCCGTATGCGTTATTACCCAATTGGTCATGAAGCCACCGTATGAACCACCAATGACCCCCAGCCGATTTGGGTCTATGAAGTCGTAATTCTTAATTACGTAGTCAAGGCCCTCCATTAAATCTTCATAATCCCTTTCGCCATAGTGCCCACGTATGTCTGCGAACTCCTCATCATAACCATCACTGCCCCTGGGATTCATGAAAACAACCACAAAGCCCTCACTAGCTAATAACTGGAATTCAAACATGAATGAGTAGCCATAGGCCGTCTTTGGGCCACCGTGAATCTCCAGAACCGCTGGATACCTAATGCCCTGTTTAAACCCTGTAGGTCTCATTAACCAGCCCTCAACCTCTCTACCATCGCTCGCACGGAACCTGAAGGGTTCGGGTCTTGAGAGCTCCACTGAGTTGACCCAGTCATTGAAGTTAGTTATCCTCTCCTCACTGCCATTGAACCACCTATATAGTTCAGTGGGTCTCAGTGGATCCATAGAGATGAAGTAAATGGTGCCATCCTTCATGACCGCGAAATCCTCTATACTCCTCTCACCGCTAATCACGACATCAACACCACCATTGACACTAGCCCTAACCAGCTTTGACGCACCACCATCCATCATTATGAAGTAGACCCAATCACCAACCCACTGAAGCCTTATCGGTGGTGGTGAACCCCTAACATCACTATTAAGGCTATTACCAACATTTCTATCGACACTCCTCATTAAATCAATGACCTCACCACCCTCAGACCTAACAAGCATTACGTGGTCATGGGTAGCAAAACCCCTATGAAGGTCATTACCCACCAAAGCCAGGTACTTACCATCTGGCGACCACTTAATTGCCGACACACTATAGTTACTAAGGACTGAATACCTCTCACCACTCTCTAAATTTACCACCCAAACCTCATTCCTGTAGGGCTTAAACTTGTTAGTGCTCACGGCAATGGCGACCCTCCTACCACTGGGCTCAACATCATAGGCAACAACATCGAAGTCCCCACTAGTTATTTGCCTAATTGAACCACCTAAATCAAGTGAGAATAGGTGCGATTTAAACGTGTGTATGAATCCCCTGCCATTAAACCAGAGGGGCCAATCCTCAACAAACTTAACATCCTCCTGAACAGGACCAACATTACTCATGAAGTACATTACGCCATTAATAATTCGTAAATCATTAACGCCACCACCAATGTAAGCCACCTTCATGGCTTCACCACCATCAAACGGTAGGTACCAAACCTCAACGCCAGGTTTATCCTTACCAAACCCCCTCCTTGTTAGGAACACTAAGCCCTTACCGCTTAGAATCCTTGGTGAAAAGTCGTTATTACCCCTCGTAACCTGCCTAAGGGTCTTACCATCATAAACCCAAACATTTCTCTCGTAATCCTCTAGGGAATCCGCAATCTTAGAGACGGTAAAAGCCAGGAGACCACCTTCAACGTCTGCATTTAGGTCATGGACCATCCTAACGAGCCTCAAGTCCTCAATTAACAACCTCCTAACCATTAATAATACAGGAACCCATTAGGCTATTAAGATTTCACCCTGGTCAATGGACAAGTAATCCAATCACCACGATTATAAACATAAGCTCAGCAATCTCGTAATAACCATAACGTCTGAGATTGCTGCGATTACGTGATAGGTAACTCAACGCACCCCTCATGTATAGGTAAGTTCCACCCACATGTATCACCAGAAATAGTACCGTTAACCCTAGTAATGCAATGCTGTAATGGTTTATTAATAGGTACGTTAGAAGTAGCACGTAGTAAGTACTCTCGTAAATGGCTATTGGCAGACCAACGGACCTCGGTATTACTAAGTATCTAAGGCTGATTAATGCCACTGTGGTATGTATGATGATCATGGGAATTGTAAGGGCAAGCATTAATACGGATAGCACAATGTGGCATTGATACTCTGTAATAAAATCCTTATCTACGTAACCGCCCATGAGCCTAATACGGCACCTAGTATTGAGCTAAGGCAGGATTGGGAGCAATAACTTTAGTGTATGTCAATATCATGAAATAATCAATGCTAGTTGGTACTACATATTCATGGTGTGGGGCATAAGGAATAGAAGGCCTAACACTTGACAAATTAATAATTAAGAATTCGGCTTTTCAGGATCGTGAATTTTGAAAAACCTTTTTATTGGCTCTAAGGGAATTGAGCAACGTGGCTAAGCTCAATAGGTTGTTACTATTTGCCTTTGCATCAAATAGTGTGGAGCCTATGAGCCTCGCAGTGATGCACCAAAATGATATTGAGTTGTCGTTGTCAGTTATATCAATATCTGCGGTCGCATTAACAGTCTACCTACTCATTAAAAGGTATTGGGGCCCCGGTGGCCTTTATAGACATGCCTTGTCTGTCTCAACACCGATGGCCTATGCCCAATTATCCGCGTGGCTGACTAGTTATTTCTTATACCTTGTATTTACGGTACATATCATTCTACGTACTTAACATACCAGACACATGGGCTAAGCTATTAACCGTAGCAATACCAATTGCGTCATCAATACTCGTGTTTACGGAACTCTCGTACTGGTTCCTCCTGGGCACCGCGATTATCGGCATCGCGTTATCCATACCGCTTAACTGGAGGTATAGCCTAGTATTAACGCCCACACCATTAACTAACCTATTCACTGGTATCTTCTCATCCAGTCTTCTCCTGATCTGCATAACCCTAACTCCCTACGTAGATGCTGACCCAAGGGATGCTAAACTCGTTCTATACGCATTTTACGCGTCAGCAATCCTAATGATCATAGGTAATCTATTCAAACCACCGGCTATTATATACGAGCTTCAATCAATCGGCATATTCTCATTGATCGTAGTTGAGTACATTGCCATATACAACCTATTAACGAGGGAGGTTAGGGTTAATCGCCTGATATATGCCGTGCCCATATTGGCCACGGCATTGGCAGCACTTAGCCTGGTTAATTACGACCTTTTCTACGACTACACCATATACCTATCCCTGGCGGCGCTCTACGTATCCCTAGCCCTAGGCCTAGTGCCTGTATACGCAGTCTCAAAACCGTGGGGCATGCTCCTAGCCGCCATAGATGTTGGTTTAATGGCCCTTGGCGAGTACTCCCTCTTAACTCAAGCCGGCGGTATATACGTATCGGCTGTGGTGCTCAGCATGCTGGGGCCGGCATTAACTGGTTTATTGGCCTGGTTAATAAGGCGTCTAAGTAATCGTTAAGGATTAGGACGTGCTTTTATATCACTTATCTCGTTTATACTTAGCATAATCATTAAGTCATTAGGGCATTAAAAATGCAGGAAAATAGGGTTGTGCCTTATTTAAGCATGGGCCTTATTATTTAACCGTTAGTTTCCTGGCCTCCCTCTCCGTCTCCCTAAGCATCACTATATCTCCAACCCTAACAGGGCCCTTGATGTTTCTGGTTATTACCCTACCCTTATCCCTACCTTCGAGTATCCTAACCCTAACAATACTAACCTCACCGGCTATACCAGTCCTACCCAGTATCTGGACTACCAATGCGGCGACGGCATCCTCATACGGACTAAACCTCTCAACCTTAGTCTCCTCACTCACTTGGATTCACCCTTCCTGGCAGCCCTCTTGGCAGGTGCCTTCTCAGCCGGCGGCGCGGCCTGCGGCTGCGGTAATTGTATTGGGTTAAGACCAGCCTTAACCCTAACATCGTTTATCTGCTTAACGAGATTCTCCAACTCCGCGGCTGCCTGCCCTGGGTCAATTATTACGGCTGAGGCTGCCGACGTGTTCTGCAGCCCAGCGGCCTTGCCAAGTCTCTCCTTGCTTGGCACATAGACGTAAGGCACGCCCTTCTCCTCGCAGAGTATTGGTAGGTGGGCAACGATCTCAGGTGGGTCGACATCCTCCGCGATAAGGACTAACTTGGCCAAGCCTCTTTCCACAGCCTTCGTTACCTCATTAGTCCCCTTCTTTATCTTCCCCGTCTCCCTGGCAGCCGACAATACTTCGTAGGCCTTCTCGGCTATTTCCTGCGGCACTGCGAATCTGACGTAGAATGGTTTTCCCTGCGGTGGGTTTGCGTAAAATGTCTTTGGGTCTATACTTACTGTTGCCATACTCGTCTAAACCGTGAAGTTGGCATTTATAAGTATTTTTCAATACGAAGTAATGAAGAGATTACTTTGAGGCTATGTGCAGCGTGCTCCTCGTAGCCTTGAGACCAGGCTCGCCATGCTGCACTATCTTTGAGGTTATTGCGAACTCGCCCAGGTAGTGGCCGATGTGCCATGGGCTAATCGTGACTGGTAGGTACGTGATGCCGTTGTAGACGGCGATTGTTAAACCAACCATCTCAGGTAGTATTATCATGTCCCTGGCGTGGGTCTTGAGGGTTACCTTCTTGCCCTCCGCCATGAGCTTCTTCGCCTTTCTAACCTTCTCGAGGAACTTCCTATGCTCTGGCTTTAAACCCCTCATTAACGACCTCCTCTGCCTAGCCGGTAACAGCTTAATGAACTCCTCCATGGACATTTTAGAGATCTCCTCAAATGTGAACCCCCTGTATCTAAATCCCTTCCACTCCTCCTGTGGTATTACCGCGGCGGTTAACCAACCCTTCCTACCAGCCTCAGCACCCTCCTCTTCCTCCTTAGCCGCGGCAGCTGCAGGCGCGGCTGCCGGCTTCTCCGCCGCCTTCTCTGCCGCTTTACCAGCAGCCTTAGCTCCAGCCTTCTCCTCAGCTTTACCCGGTGCCTTTGTCTCTGGCTTCTTCGACATTCAAAACCGCAGTAACCACCTTATTTATAACTTTTACTCGTTGCTGGTCAGGGCATTGCACTATCGTTTTACTTATATGAAGCGGCGCCTAAATGAATTAATTTTAATAAGGTACTTAATAATCAATAATTAATATGGCGGAGAAGGTTAGGATTCTTTGGCAGCCTAATCAAGATGTAATTAGGAGTTCTAACATACTGAGGTTCGTTAATTGGCTTGATGAGGTTTTTGGTTTTGGGTTTGAGGTTTCGGTCGATGATCCTCTGAGGAATGTGGGTAATTATGATAGACTTTGGAGGTGGAGTGTTGAGGATCTTGAGGGTTTTTGGGTGAGTGTTTGGCGTTACTTCGGTGTTGTGTCCCACTCGCCGTATACGAAGGTTCTTGAGCCAAGGACGATGCCGGGGGCTCGTTGGTTCATTGGTTCTAGGCTTAATTATGCGGAGCATGTGTTTAAGGCTGCCCGTTGGGGTGAGGAGGCTGTTGTGTATGTTAGGGAGGATGGGCTTAGGAGGAGCCTTACGTGGGATCAGTTGTATAGGGAGGTTGCGGCATTGGCTGATTGGCTTAGGAGTGTCGGCGTTAATAGGGGTGATAGGGTTGCCGCATACGTTAGCCAGGTCCCGGAGGCTGTGGTTGCCCTATTGGCTACGGCGAGTATTGGGGCTATTTGGGTTGGTGTTGGTGCTGAATTGGCTCCGAGGGCTGCGATTGATAGATTCAACATGCTTCAACCCAAGGTGTTAATCGCGGTGGATGGCTATCCATACAGGGGTAAGGTCTTTGATAAGTACGGCGACATTAAGCAGATAGTCGACTCGGTGAAGAGTATTGAGAGGGTTGTGGTGGTACCAAACATGAGGGATTCAGTGGAACTTAGCCTCGGTAAACCAGTCCATGACTGGAGGGAGGTCACAGGCAGGAGGGGCGTTGGGCTTTTCTTTGAACCCATGGAATTCAACGAACCACTGTGGGTCCTATTCACGTCTGGGACCACGGGTATACCGAAGCCCGTGGTCCACAGCCACGGTGGTGTGCTCCTCGAGGCCTATAAGGTCGGTCTTCACATGGATTATAAACCAAGTGATAAGTTCACTTGGTACACGACACCGTCATGGATGATGTGGAACTTCACAGTCGATGCCCTACTCTTTGGCACAACAATACTATTCTATGATGGTGATCCAACAGCTAGGAATTTCGAACCCTACTGGGAGATCACGGAGAAGGAGGGCCTCACAATACTTGGCCTCAGCGCGCCCTATATTCATGCTGCCATGAAGTCCACGATAGAGCCCGGTAGGCAATTTAACCTAAAGACACTTAGGGAGATTGGCTCAACAGCGGCGCCGCTGTCGCCCCAGGGCTTTGAGTGGGTTTATGAGAAGGTTAAGGAGGACGTGTGGCTGGCGCCAATTAGTGGCGGTACGGACGTGGTCTCGGCATTCGTCGGAGGCTGCCCAATACTGCCTGTGTGGGAGGGTGAGATGCAGTGTAGGTGGTTGGGCGCGGCGGTTAATGTCTATAATGAGGAGGGTAAGCCCGTGGTTAATGAGGTGGGTGAGTTAGTAATTGAGAAGCCCATGCCCTCAATGCCCATTTACTTCTGGAATGACCCAGACTACAACTGGTACAGGGAGTCCTACTTCAGCATGTTCCCCGGCGTGTGGAGGCATGGTGATTGGGCGTTAATAACCGATAGGGGCACGGTAATAATAAGCGGGCGTTCAGACTCGACGATAAAGAGGAAGGGGATTAGGATAGGCACCCTGGACATATACAAGGTCGTTGAGTCCCTGCCTGAGGTCGTGGGTAGCCTGGCCGTTGAGGTTAAGAATAAGTTAATACTATTCGTAGCCCTGAGACCCGGCCTGCAATTGACTGAGGAGTTGAAGAAGAAGATAAACGATGCACTAAGGAGTCAGCTGGGGCCTTATTACATTGCTGATTATATAATACAGGTCCCAGACATACCAATGACTAGAAACTACAAGAAGCTTGAGGTCCCCATTAAGAAGGTTCTAATGGGCTGGCCGATCGATAAGGCCGTGAACATAAACGCCGTGCTAAACCCAGAGGCTTTTTACGCGGTTATTGAGGCATTGAAGCCGTACATGGATGAGATAATGAAGGAGTGATGTTCCTTAAACCTTAGTTATTTATTTCATAAAAATAATAATGAAAATAACGGAGTAGTTAATGGACCCAGGACTCCGGAGGATATATGCAAAGTGCATTGTCGAGGTCGAGCGTGGAACACTACCAGACTTAGTCAATGATAGGTATGATTACTTAATGATAGACCTGGCGAGTATAACCTACGGCCTCAGGGACCCAAGGACATTCCTAGTGAACGTTAGGCTTGCCCTTGACTACGACTACCTAAGGCCAAACGTAGTATTTGTGATCGATTACTCAAGGCCTGAGCACAAGGCCGTCGCCGAAACTAGGATTAAGTGGCTTAGGGAGTTAGGCCTCGATTACATACTCGCGGATGACGAGCCAGCCGAGGTTAGGGCAGCCAAGGAATGTCTGAGGAGGGGTAAGTGCATAGTCCTGAGTAGGGACTATGACCCACTCACCGTAATGAGTGAGATGATACAGCCAATAAAAATAACCGAGAGGGCATGGATAAATAGAAAGATAATAATAAATAAGGAATGCCTAAATAATTATTTAAAGAAGAAACATAATTAATGAGATTATGCAAAATATTTCATATACTTATTTTAATAAATATCTGTACTTAATTCTCATTAATTATGTTTCCTATAGGAAACAGATTTATAATTAAGTTGTTTCCTATTTAATACTGAATCCACGGCATGAGTATTGAGGGTGTGCTTAGGGAGGTTATTGAGGAGTGGTTTGTTTTTAATCTGCCTAGGGTTATACCTAGGGATATTTCGTACTTATTACCTGAGGGTTCAGCCCTTGCGTTGGTCGGTCCTCGTAGAGCCGGTAAGACATATTTCATGTATTGGATCGCCCAAGACTTAATGAGTAAGGGTTGGCCTAGGTCAAGCATTATTTACATTAATTTCGAGGATGTTAGATTAAGCGTTCTTAAGCCAACGGATTTCAGCATGTTTCTTAAGGTCATTAATGAGGAGGCGCGGGAGTACAATGGCAAGATATTGCTAATGCTTGATGAGGTTCAAAACCTACCGGAGTGGGGTCGCTGGGTGAGGACCCTGCTTGATAAGGGCAGGTACTTCGTGATACTCAGTGGTTCATCATCAAGGGTAAGGGCTAGTGATGTGGCTACGGAGTTGAGGGGTCGCTATATCGATAGGTTAGTGTTGCCATTTTCCTTCAGGGAGTTCCTAAGGGTCAGGGGTTTCGAGCAGGGATTTCTTGAGGTACCCGAGAGGCACGGTAAATTACTTAATCACTTGAGGGATTACGTACTTAATGGCTCCCTACCCGAGGTAGTGCTAAGGCCGGAAATGGCCAGTGACTTGGTTAGGACGTATAGGCAGACAATTATTTATAGGGACATAATCGAGAGGTACAGGATTAGGGATGCGGCGTTCTTTGAGACCTTCCTGGAGATTGTTGAGAATAGTTTTGGAGGTTACGTCTCGGTGACGAAACTAAGCAATTACTTTAAGAGCTTAGGTATTAGCAAGAGCAAGAAGACACTGAGTAATTACCTTAAGTACCTGGAGGAGTCGTACTACGTGGTACTCATTCGAAGGTTTGGGTTTTCAAGTAGGGAGGTCATTCAGCAGCCGAGGAAGGTGTACCCAATAGATACGGCATACTTCAGGAGGAAGTCCATTGAGCCAATGATGGAGAGCGTGGTTGCCGTGGAACTAATGAGGAGGGGACTTTCTTACAATTACCTGAGGATAAATGATTACGAGGTTGATTTCGTAATAAATCAGGAGCCCAGGGAATACATCCAAGTCACCTACGCCTCGGCAATGGATGAAATCGATAGGAGGGAATTCAAAGCCTTAATCAGGGCCAATGAGGTGCTTGGGCGTGGGGTAGCTAGGGTAATTAGTTGGGACTTGGAGGATGAGATCGAGATCGAGGGAATCAAGGTCAAGGTAACGCCGCTCTGGAGGTGGTTACTCATGGGCTAATGCTTAAAGCCCATGGCCGTAACGTTAAGTGGGCAATGCAGGAATTAAGGTGTGGGGAAAGTAATGATGAGTTGTTGAGGGTGATGAAGGTCATTGAGGAGTTAAGCCCCTACTGGGAATTGATAGGGATTAAGGTTGAGGATGTGGGTAGGGACTGCGCCATAGGCTTCGTGGAGGTGGGCAGGAAGCACCTACAGGTGCTAGGCACGGTACATGGCGGAGTCCACGCGGCGCTGGTCGACGCAATGGCCTGGGTAGCCATAATAAGCCACTACTACCCAAGGTACGTAATCGCAGTAACCACAGACCTAACAGTGAAGTACCTAAAGCCAATAACCGAGGGAGTGCTCAGGGCAGTGGCAAGGATAACACACATCAAGGAACCAATGGCACTAATAACCGCAGAACTAAGGAACAAAAACAACGAATTAATAGGAACATCAACAATGACCTACTGGATAACGCCCACAAGCAAGGCACTAAATGAAGTAATAAACGAATTAAGGAATATGGCATGATAAGTTGGAAGAGTTTAGAAGCGTATTCCTTAAATCGTTCCGTGGCAAAATTTTGCCATGGCTCGAATTATTGGAAATTATTCGTGGTTCGTGGGTGGTTTGTTTTTAATTTTTGTGTTGGTGGTTTTCTCTTGATGGTTGGTTTGAGTGTTGATTCGTTGGTTGGGTGGATTGGTGGTCGTGAGGTTGTGTTGGGTGGTTTTCGTACTAGGTTTAGGGATAGGGGGTTTGAGGTTGGGGCTTTGCTTGGTGATTTGTTTAGGTTTGAGCATGTTGGTGTGGTTTATGGGCCCCTGGGTGCTGGTAAGTCTACGTTTCTTAGGTTGTTTGTTGGTGGTGTTGAGGAGCTTGGTGGTGTTGCTGGTGTTTATATTAATTATGATGGTGGTATTGTTGACGTGCTTTACCGTGGGGTTGATGCCTTCGGTGTTAGGGATTCTGTGGTTAATGCTGTGCTTAATGTGGTGGCTTCCCCGTCTGGGACGTCCGTCGGTGTTTCGGTGGCTTTGGGCGTGATTGTTTCGTTGATGAGGAGACTCTTTGAGTTAGTTAGGGGTTGGGGTGTTGACCGTGTTGTCATTGTTCATGATGACCTGGATAGGTGGTTGGCTTCGAGGGGCCTGGGGAATGCCATTGAGGGTCTTGTGGGTCTGCTCTCGAATTTGTACGAGGGTGGTCCTGCGGGTGTTGAGAGGCCCTGGGGTGATAAGTACAGCGTCACCTACGTGGCGTTGAGTGATTATACTGCGGTGGAGGTGGTCAATAGGTATAGGGGTAAGGGCGGACTACGCGCAATGCTCATGTGGAACCTGCCCAAGGAACCATTCATGGACTTAATCCTTGAGTTGGCGGGGAGGCGGGACATCGATATTGAGTTGCTGTGGCAGTTACTCGGTGGTAACCCAAGGGCCCTATCACAGTTAGCCACCGCCTATGGCTGGGACGTGGATGCCTGGCTTAGGGATGCCATTAACGAGGTTGTTGGGGTACTGAATGAGGAGAAGGAGAGGCTGGGCCTCGGTAGTGTTGGTGAGGTCTTGGACATCGTGATCAGGCGCGTTGGGCAGGACGTGGGTCCGGACAACCTAGTACTGGGCACGCCGCTTCACGTGGGGCCATTGTTGAGGAATAACATATTGATTGGCATGAGCTCGACGGCAATATCGCAACTACCGAGCGAGCCCTGGGTAGGGAGGCACTATGCGTATCAATTACCGACGTATTACTGGGTGGTCAGGGCGATGGCAATTAGGGGTAAAGTGGACGTAAAACCAGGCGATGTTGTGAGTGTGATAAGGCAATCAATTTAATGATAAGACGTCCTCGGCAGGGAATGGCTCCCCTCAAGCAATCTTGGGATTTCGCCGTCGCCTAATTAATTAGGCGTTAATTCATGGTTTTAGTGCTATTTTTAAGTTGTCTTATCCCTTATTTGTTTGTGGAGGTTCCTCGGGAGGTTTTGTTGGTGGTTTCGGTGCTTAGGAAGCTTGGCTTTAGGGTTTTTCTTATTGGTGCCAGGGCCCTGGCTTTTTATGGTATTGTTAGGGAGACGGGTGATTGGGATTTAACCATTGATAGGCCGTTCAGCGTTGAGGTTAGGGATGCGGTAACTAGGGAGTTGAGGGGTTTGGGTTTCTCCGTGCAGTGGCGTAGGTGGGGCTTCTACGTTGATGCCGGCGCCGTTCATGCTTACATTAACTGCATGCCCCTAACCCTGGATGAGGAATTCATCAGTAGGTCTAGGGCTTTGGGGGATGTCCTTATTCCATCGATTGAGGATTTAATAATCCTTAAGTTGATGAGTGGTGAGGATAAGGACGTGGAGGACGTTAAGAGACTGCTCAAGCTACCCAACCTTGACCTACCCTACCTGCTCCGGCGCTCACGCGATGCGGGTGTTGATAAGGATTTATTAAGGATTGCCAGGAAGATTGGCTTGAGGATTGATGGTTAGGGAGTTCGTGTTTAACGAGGGTTGCGTGGTCATTGATAATGTCAGGTTGCCCATTGACGTGGCCAGGGCATTGAGTAATTATGGTTGCTCCTTCACAGGCTGGACCGCCCTAGCCATACACGCGGGGAGCAAGTTGTTGATTCTATACCACCCGAATTACCTCGAGATCGCGTGCCCGGACATCGAGGCCGTGGTCAGCGGGCTCAGGAGGCTCGAACTAGTGATTTGGCGTGGGAGGCGCTGGGCCACGGTTGGTTGGGTCTACAGACCGCTCAGGGTGGCGCTCGGTGAATTGAGGATCTTCAGTGAGGAGGTTAGTAGCGAGGGTGAGAGGTGTGGGTTGGGCGTGGCCTCGATAATCGACGCCGCCAGGCACATAATGCGGTTTAGGGAGCGCGTGAGGGACCTCAGGCTTGTTGAGAGGTACTCAAACGGCAGGGTTAGAATACCCACGGGATTGATGACGGCAAAACACCATTTTTAACGGGTGAAGCATCAATCCACATCACTGGTCAAGACCACCCCTCAACTCCCTCAAGGCCTCAACAGCACCCCTGATATACTCCTCCTCCCTATCAGGAACCACAGCACCATAAATAGTCAAAGTCCTCCACTGAGTCCTGGTAGCATACACATACTCAGCAGGACCCACATAACAACGAGAACCATCACCATGATAAAACCTGAAATAAACCCTACCATTAGACCTAAACGAATGCACAGACCTAACAACCCTCCCACACCTCGGACAAATCAACACCTCACCCATCAATAAACAAAACCCAACCAAACTTATAAATTACTTTCACCATTAATAATACCTATTATATTAATAAAAATTTCATAATATAACAAAACTACGGTAATTATACAACCAAACAAACATCAAATACAGCAAACCACAACCACAAGACACATCACCCATTTTCCTTCACTAATTCGGCACATTATGACTATTTTCCAATAATTCGAGCCATGGCAAAATTTTGCCACGGAACGATTTAAGGAATATATTTTTAAATTCTTTTTATGGTTTGTCTTTCGTGGTTTGTGCGTTGTTTTTAAATTGGTGTTTGTTATTTCGTTGTTGGTGTTTGTGGGTTTTGATTTGAGGGATGTTGGTGGTGTTAGGACTAAGTTGTTTTATCTTGAGGCTGCTTCCATAATGGGTGTTGATGCTGTTAATCTTGAGGCCTGTGGTGGTGCTCTCTGTGGTTCTGTTGTGGTTAGGGATTTTGGTGAGCCTTGGTTTTTTGTTGATGTTGTTGGTGAGGGTACTCTCAGGGTTGATGATCTTCAGTTCGCTGTTTTTAATTACGGTGATGAGGGTGAGAGTAGGTGGGTTAGGGCTTCCCCAGGTAGGCATTCCCTATCGCTTGTTTTGTCCCCTGTTAGGATGTTTGGTGAGCGTAGGGTTAGTTTCAATGGTATGTACGTTGTTTATAGGGAGCCATCACTGTTCAGTTTTGTCCTTAGGGCTAAGCTCCTGCTTGATGTTGCCGAGGCCTTCGAGGACCTAAGGACTGACTACCTCAAGGTACTTAATGAGGCCCTTGACGCGGTTCCCCTGGACTCCGTGGCTAATTGGCAGTTGGAGTTCGCGGTTAGGGCTCATATTGTTGAGCCTCCAGGCTTTGTTAGGGCGTTGTTTAATTACTACGATGCCAAGGAGCTGACGCACCTGAGGCCGCCTGATTTCAGCGAGCTTGGTAGGGCTGCTAAGGAGGGTTTGAGGATCCTTGAGGAGGGTATTGAGGGGTTGAGGGTTAGGAGGGGTCATAGGGGCGTTGTTTATGTTGCTGGTCACGCGCACATAGACCTTGGCTGGCTTTGGAGTAGGGACGTGACCAGGGAGAAGGTTAGGAGGACAATCATCAACGTCCTATCGCTACTTCAGTCGTACCCGGAGCTCACATTCCTCGTGTCTAACATGGCGTACCTAAGGTGGCTTAGTGAGGATAGGGATTTGTGGGTTAGGGTTAGGGAGGCCGTTAAGGCCGGTAGGATAGTGCCCGTGGGCGGTATGTGGGTTGAGAGTGATGCTAACTTGCCCGGTGGTGAATCCCTGGTGAGGCAGTTCCTATACGGGCAGAGGTTCCTCCTCAGGGGGTTTGGCTTCACCACGGAGATTGGTTGGTTGCCCGACACCTTCGGATTCCCAGCATCACTACCACAAATACTAAGGAAGGCGGGGATTAGGGTGTTCTTTGAGCATAAGATGTATTGGAACACGGTCAATAGATTCCCATACTCCGTATTCCTTTGGGAGGGGATTGATGGCTCGGTGATACCCACAATAAACTATGCAACCTACGGCGCCGACTTAACGCCTAGGCAAATAGCCAGGGCCTGGTCAGACCACACAAGCCCCGAGCTACCGGCCTTCCTACCCTTCGGTAAGGGTGATGGTGGTGGGGGACCGACATGGCTAATGCTCGAGAGGTACAGGGTGTATAGGGACTTGCCAGGTATGCCGAGGCTCATCATGGGTAATCTAAAGGACTTAATTAGTGAGGTTGTGAGGGACGACTCATTACCGAGGTGGAGGGGTGAGCTATACCTTGAGATTCACAGGGGGGTTTACACGAATGGTATAAGGCTTAAGCAGTTGGTTAGGGCTCTCGAGACGAAGCTTAGGGAATTGGAGACCTTCAGTGTAATTGCCGGTGTAAGGAGGAGTTATGAGGAGCTTTGGTATCCACTACTCGAGGCTGAGTACCACGACCCAATGGGGGCTACGTCGACGAAGTCCGTATATGATGAGGTGGTCAATGAGCTCGAGGAGGACTTGAAGAGGGTTGATGGGGAGTTGATGAACGTGCTCAGGAAGACCCTTGGCACAGGCTGCTTCGTAACGATCGTTAACCCACTGCCCTGGGCCCGTAGGGAGTTGGTCATGGTTAGGGAGGAGCTGAGTGGTGTGGCAACGCAGAGGGTTGGCAATGGTTACCTGGCGCTCATTGAGGTCCCGGCCCTTGGCTGGAGGTCCTTCGAGAAGGGCCCAGGGAACTCCATGGGTGACGTAACCGTGGGTAGTAACTATGTCGAGAATTCCGTGGTTAGGGTTGTGTTTGATGGTTCGTTGAGGATCTACGATAAGGAGGTTGGGAGGTGGGCCGTTGAGGACGGCTATTTAATGGCCTGTGAGGATATGCCGAGTCGATGGGATGGATGGGACATAGACGCTTACTACAGGAGGGTTTGTAGGAGGTTGGAACCGACTGGGTTTAGCGTCGTGGAGGGTGGACCGTTGAGGGGTTGTATTGAGGTTAATTATAGGTTTAGGGAGTCGAGTATTAGGCAGAGGATTTGCGTGAATGCCTTCAGTAGGCGTGTTGATGTGGAGAATGAGGTTGACTGGAGGGAGAGGTTAACGCTTCTGAAGGCCGTTTATAAACTCGGCATATTCGGGCATAGCGCATCCTTTGAGGTACCCTACGGCGTGGTTAATAGGCCGACGAGGCCGAGCAATACCTGGGAGGTGGCTAAGTTTGAGGTACCCGCCCTGCGTTGGGTCGATGTTTGGGACCCAGACTACGGCGTCGCCATACTTAATGATGGTAGGCAGGGCTACTCAGTTGAGGAGAATACCGTGACAATAACACTACTCAGGTCACCCATTTACCCGAACCCATTCCTGGACTACGGCCATAACAAGTTCACCTACGCCATATACCCACACTCAGGTGATTGGAGGACTGCCCAAGTGCCCAGGAGGGCTTATGAGTTCAATCAACCACTAATTATTGTTGAGGGTACGGCGGGCGGCGACTCATCATTCCTCGAGATCACAAACCCAGCAATAATGCTCGAGGCCCTTAAGTGGGGTGAGGACTCGGGGATTGTACTAAGGCTTTACGAGACCTACGGAGTAAACACATGCACCGAGGTCAGGGGCTTCATCAAGGGTGAAGGCGTTGAGACCGACCTCCTCGAGCTAAACAATTACGGCAATGCGGACCTGGGCAACCTCTGCTTTAGGCCCTTCGAGATAAAGACAATACTAGTCAAGTCATGACGTGGCCGGGCTGATGAATAGTACCGTGTCACCCCTAATAATCATTAAACCACCCTTAACACCGCCCTTCGGATTGACCTCCTCCGTATTCGTAAGCAGTAGGTTAAGGTGCTGGTCATAACCAACGAGGACGCCCCTAATCTCAGTACCGTTCCTAAGCTTCACTAGAATCACCTTATTCAAACTCTTCTGCAGCTCCTCATTAACAATCTCCATACAGCGAGGCATTGGGGCTAACCCAAAAACAATATTTTAAAGGTTAATCTCCACAAGGTACCCACGAAAAACCACGCAGTAAAGCAACGATGGTGCAGAATAAGGGTAAAATCAGAATGAATTACGTAATTATTAAGAACGGTGATTAATTAGGAAGGACTGAGCATTATGGGGCCGGGGCCGGGATTTGAACCCGGGTTCACGGGCTCCACAGGCCCGCATGCTTTCCAGGCTGCACCACCCCGGCAATGGTATTCCTATCATCCATACTTTTAAGTTTTTGTCCCTGTTGCTCCGTATTTATTGAGTGCGTTTATTCACTTTTTCTACTTCCTTCTTATGCAGAGCTTCACGTTCAACTTATCATTTATTTTTCAGTTATTTTCTCATTTTGCTTTTGTAGAATGGTTTAAATACCCAACTTCCTCCATCGTTTGTTGTATGAATGAGGAAATTCAGGAAAGCGTGGTTTTTGCAAACCTGGTTTTCGTGGTAATGACAGCCATCTACTCACTGGCCTTTCAATTAATACTGCTATTTAATGATTCATTAACAACCATAGGCTTAAGTATTGCCGCATGGCTTATACTTGCCTATGCATTGGTCGCTAGGCGTGGTCCCTGGGCCCTTCTATACGCTAAGGTCCACAGGGCACTGACTGGTGTTAATGTCCTTGGTATCACTAGAATCGAGAGACTTTTACTAATGCCCTACGTAATTAACTACGCAATTGCCATATTACTCACGGCATTTACTGGATATTCAATATTGAGTCTTGCCCTGAGGATCATAGTCACGATGCCAATGTTCATAATGATTGGTGAATTCGCAGTATTACCGCGAGTGGTAATGAGCAATCACGCTAAAATGTCCTGGTAATTGCCATTAATTACTTAACTGTTAATTATCAATTAAATATTGACCATGTTCTTACGCGACTTTAAGCACTGAATAAGTATTTTATCAGTTTAAATCGGTGGTTGAGGATTACGTTATAGCCCCGAGGTCCCGGCACGCCGGTTTCCCGCGGCCTCGCGGACCGCAGTACTCCCGAACGCGGCAGGGCGTTTCACTTCCGGGTTCTGGCGAGTCCGGGTGGTGCCACCCTGCCTATGGCCGGGTTACCTCGGTTTGGCCGTTAATGACGTGCTCACCCCAGTTTTTAAGCTTTATTTACCTTAAAACGACCGAGGCTCTTAAGGTCGCGAAGATTGGCGGGCCCGGTGGGATTTGAACCCACGACCTACGGCTCCGGAGGCCGCCGCTCTACCTGGCTGAGCTACGGGCCCAGGTTATTAATTATTTAAGGCATATATTAAGTTTTTATTGTTGGTTCGTAACTCACGTTGGTATTATTAAGGCTGCGCCGTATATTAGGCAGTATATTGTGTATAGTAGTCCCGTCCTTGCATCTATATCGTGTGCATTGTCCCTGAAGGCCCTCGCCAGTCTTGGTATTAGGGCTGCCGTGGGTAGCGTGGCCAGTGCGGTGTATGGTAGTATGCCGGTGATTACCAATGCCGTGTTGACTATGTAGGCCGTAATTAATGAGCCTATGTATATTTGATAGCCGTACTTAGCCGTTAACATGGCCAAAGTCCTAATTCCGGCCTTGGCATCGTATTCCCTATCCCTATAGTTGTTTGCGTATATTATCGAGAACATTATGAGGAATGGCGGTAATGAGACAAGGAGCACGCTTAGTGGTAGTGAGCCGCCGGATGCAGCCGCAAAGAAGCCGCTGACAAGTAATGGGCCCCAGGTCAATGCAACCGATAACTCACCAAGCCTCCTGTACTTAAGTGTGAAGGGTGGGCCTGTGTAGGCGTAGAGTAGGAATACACCAAGTAACCCAAGCGCTAGTATTAGGTAGCCCTCCATCACCGTTAGATACACGCCGATTGAGGCCCCCGCAATAATTAATGAGAATCCCAGGTTCCTAACGAATGATGGGCTTACCGTACCCATGACCAGCGGTTGACGCCTATAAACAGCCGTGGGTGAGTTTGGGCTGTCAACACCGTGTATGAAGTCGTAGTAGTCATTAAGCACGTTGACACTGGCATGAAGAAGTAAGGCGCCCGCCACAGCCATTACTGAGTACACAATTCTCAAGCCGTAGTAAAGCCCAAGGTGGTAGGCATAGCCAATACCGACTAGGGAAACGGCTAACGTCATTAATAGGCTCCATGCCCTGATAAGTCCGAGGATGTCGCCCTTATTCATTAATATTCAATTCAATTATTAATCATTTAAAAGCATTATTTTCTATATTAAGTAAAATAACCATGGCACGAGCCGCGCATCGCTACGAAACCAGTGGGAGGAGCACCATCATCAACTCTAGCCACACTACGTGGGTTATTATTGAGGCCGTGAGGCCAGCCTTATCCGCAAGTACACCATCAACAAGCCCAATGGCGAAGGCCCCGGCAATTAGGGCTGGATTTAACGTGGATATGTGGACGAGCGTGTAATAAATCATTGACGCTATCCAGGGCTCACCATTAAAAATGCCGCCTAATCCCCTCGCCAATTCCTGAAGACCACCCCTCCAGTAAACCTCCTCCATGAACCCAATGATCACCAGGGCAATGGATAAGGCATAGGCATTGACCATGCCCCTAACCATTTCATAAACGATGACCACATAACCCGCAAGCCCCATGTATTTAAGCAACGCATAACCACCAATAAAGACCATGTAGAGGACGCCGGACATAATAAGGCCAAGTACTATCACCACCACGGCGTTGATCCTAAACCACCGAAGCCTATCCCTAAACCAAGCCAGTGACAATGAACCAAGCAGTAACGTTGATAATGCCATGCCATAGACAAAGTACCTACTAAACACGTCGAAGGAAAGCGGCCACAAAACCAGGGGTAGCACTATGTAAGCCACGTCCCTAGCCCTAGTCCCACTCATGACGCATCACCACCTTACCAACCACACCCCTGCTCTCCATCAATTCATGGAGGGTCGGCGCCTCCTTAACCGTGGCCACCCTACTTATGAATGGCTTAATGCCCTTACTAACCATGAAGTCAATTACCTCCCTAAGGTACGCCTTAGACGCATTATGAATGCCGATTAACCTCGTATGCCTCAGATAAAACCTCCTAATGTCGACCTGGACAATTGGTGACTTCCCAAGGACTCCAAACGCGACCACGGTGCCCCCAGGCCTAATGGCTTCAAGGGCCATGGGCAGTGTATCGCCAATACTATCTATGGCCACGTCGACGCCGCCATCAGTATTCTCATTGACAAGCCTCATCAGCTCCTCCCTATCATAGCCAACAACCACGTCAGCACCAAGGGACTTCAAAAGACTGGGCCTCGTGGTAACGGCGATTACCCTGGCTCCCAACGCCTTAGTCAATATTGTTAATGCAGTGCCAATGCCGCCAGACCCACCAAGGACCAAAACCCAATCCCCTGGGCCAACATTAGCGACCCTAAGGGCCTTCCAGGAAACGCTATAGGCCAGCGGCAATACGGCCAATTCATTAATGCTCAACTCCCTAGGCGCCTTGACAAGGGCCTTAACGGGGACTCTAACCAACTCGCCGTATCCACCCCAAACATGAAAGCCAGGCATGGTCCATGAGGGACAGTGATCCTCCATGCCAGCCCTACAGAACCTGCACGATCCACAACCCCACACATTACTGACCAGGACTAAATCGCCAATCCTGAAATCACCGAGGTCCGTGCCCGGCCCAGCGGACTCTACATAGCCAACTATGTCGGCGCCAGGCACGTGAGGAAACTTAACGGGTATTCCTGGGTAGCCCCTACGCACTATTGCATCAATTCTATTCAACGAGGTGGCCAAGACCCTAACAACGACCTCGCCAGGGCTCGGCCTAGGGTCCGGGAACTCCATAACCCTAAGCACGTTGGGGTCTCCATGCCTATCAAAGCCCACTGCCCTCATACCTGGTTGAAAGACCGTAATTAATCCAGGATTTAAATCTTGGGTGTCTTCCCAATGGGTTTACCGAGGTTTCTCTATTCTATTCCATCATTTCTATCTCTTCTCAATAATTATGCGAATAAATTCAACAAAGTAAATTATAATTTCTCAACAAAGCTTTTATGCTTCATGTGTAGAAAGAGAATACTATAATGATCAATAAGGCAGACCTACTAATCACAGCAACGCTGGCAAACCTACTTGACTTGGCAACGAGTTACCTAGACTTCTCACTGCTTGGGCTACAGGAGCTTAACTACTACGCAACAACCCTACACCTAAACAACTACCTAGCCGCGGCAGCGGCCTTCATGACCTACGAGGCACTCATGGCAATAATATACCTGGCGACACCCAGGTACCCAAGGCTCAGGTGGTTTATGGCAGTGTTCATAGTCATGAAGTTCATGGCCGTGGCCGGCAACATAGCAGCGTCAATGGGCGTGTACAGCATAAACAACGCAATCATAGGAATGAACCAATCACTAACCAATGCCCTTAAATACTAGCCAAGAAAGACAAGGTATGGGAAGCAGAAACTAAGCCATACAATGAATGATAGAAAGAAGAACCAGAAACATAACCCATAAACACGCAACATTAGTTGCCCACGCTTCTACCCCAGTAGAAAGAGTTCTTACAAAATAGAAAGTACCAAAAACCACGCCTGCGAGCATTTATTAAGTAGTTGAAAGACCAACAACACGTATGGCAACAAAAATGAATAGAAAGGGTATATCCAACGTAGTGGCAACAATAATACTCATAGCCGTGGCAATAGCACTGGCAGTGGCAGTCGCCGTATGGGTCTTCGGCCTAGCAGGCTCAGCAAGCAAAACAGCATCACTTCAAATACAGGCACTGGGCTTAAGTGGTGTCGGTAACGGTAATAACACCTCTCCATACCTAGTAATCTTAGTCAGCAATCCATCAAGCAGTGGCGTTGGTATTAACGGTTTCACACTAGGAAGCTTAAGCTGTGTGTTTACTCAGCCAATTTCAATAGCCGCCGGAACACAGGGAGGAAACCTAACGATAGTACTACAGACATCTAATGGCTACTTCGCAACGGGATCAAACGCTATAACTGTAAGTTACAAGTATAACGGTAATACAGAATCAACAAGTGGAAGCTGTAGCGGACAGCAGGCTGCCCAGGTTGGTATACAATACAGTGGCTATATAACGACCGTTAGCGGGCAAACATACCCATTCTCAGTAACGGCAACCTCATAATACGGTTAATGCCTTAAATCGTTTCGTTAAAAAATTCAATTCTTTTTGTTTTTATCTACAAAACTTATACGGTTGCTATCATCTTATTACGCATTGTAGTTATTTACTGAACCAGGGTTCTTTGCCGAACCAGGGTGTCTCTACCTCGTCTAATCTCCATCTTTGTTTTGTTACTGCCTCGGTTGGGTCTATGGTGATTCCGCTTTTGTAGGCGAGT
Source organism: Vulcanisaeta distributa DSM 14429 (assembly GCF_000148385.1). Taxonomy (GTDB): domain Archaea; phylum Thermoproteota; class Thermoprotei; order Thermoproteales; family Thermocladiaceae; genus Vulcanisaeta; species Vulcanisaeta distributa. Next base: position 2,275,482 of record NC_014537.1, read on the forward strand.
AGCCCTGTTAGTGCTATCATTCCTCCGTTGTCTCCCGCGTACTCTGGTGGTACTATGCCCAGTTTTGCGTTGAATTCATTGGCTATCCACTCCATTATTGACCTGAGCCTCCTACTCCTCGCCACGCCACCAGCCAGTAGCAGTTCCCTCTTGCCCGTCAACGCGAGTCCCCTCTCGACCACTTCACCGAGCATTGAGTATGCCGTTTCAACAAGGCTTAGGCATACGTCAGGTAACGCGACGCCCCTCCTAACGAGCCTTAGGGCCTCCTCGACTAATCCAGAGAAAGATACGTCCTGCCCCTTCACTGTGTATGGCAGCGGTATGTATTTACTACCCTTCTCCGCACACTCCTCCAGGTGCGGCACGCCTGGGTTTGGCAACCCAACACTCCTCGCGAAGTAGTCTAGGGCATTGCCGACGGCCATGTCTATGGTCTCGCCGAAGACCCCGTAGGACCTACCGGAGTGGGCTATAACCATAGTGTGGCCTCCAGACACGAGTAGGACTAGTGGGTCCCTGAACCTTACGGACCACCTAGCAACCTCGACATGCGCCACACCGTGGTGCACAGGCACCAGCGGCTTGCCGAACTTAATGGCTATTGCCCTCGCCAGGGTGGCGCCGACCCTCAGGGCTGGACCAAGGCCTGGGCCCATGGAGAAGGCCACTGCGTCTATATCCCTAATGCCTATACCCAACCTCCTTAGTGCCTCGTTGAGTATTCTTGGGCCTACTGTCACGTGGTGGTCCGCGGCAACCCTTGGGTGTATGCCCACGCCCTGTGGTGGTGTGTACGTGTCGTTGATGTTCACGAGTATCCCATCCTCACTGGCTATCCCAACGCCGAAGGTGTGCGCCGTGGATTCGATGCCCAGTACGAGCGTCATCAGTACACACCCTCCATTATTGAGTCAACGACGTCATCCAGCTCACCATCACTCAATCCGCCGTACTTACTGACTACGTAATTAATTGTGGACTTCACGGAATTCTCGAGCCAGCCACACCCTGGGTCATAATCATTGTCGATGGGTATTACGAAGTCACCCATTGTCTTGACAACGCCCGACTTCACCAGTCTCTCAATGACGCTTATGAATTCCGGGCTCGTTAGGACCAGGTCAATTCTATCCCAGTTAAATGCCTCAAAGCCTCCCAACCTATCTACCAGGAACACTATCTTGGCAAGTCTATCTAGGCTTACCCTGCCAAGTCTCCTGAGGGCATCAACGACTATGCACTCGATTAAGCCCATGCCCCTTGCAGCAGTGCTAGTCCCCTTTATTGGGTAATTAAACTTACTACCTACGCGCGGCAGGTGGGCAATGCTTAAATCCTGGGTTTAGCCGTGTATGGCATATGGTCAGTCCTGACCTACTAAGGGAAATACTAAAACCGAGCAATTCCGTCCTCGTGGTTTGGGACGTGCATAGGGCGTTGTTTAATGGTATATTCAATAAGGATGAGTTTCAAAGGGCTTTGAACACGGCAATAAACGCCGCCAGGAGGGTCAATGTGCCGATAATATTCACGAAGATAACCCCATTCCCAAGTGGTTTCGAGCCCGTAACCGCGAAGATAATGCAGTGGAGAAGGGGCTTCGGGCCTGAGGAGATGGAGTTGATAGTTCAGCCACAGCCCAATGACATAGTCATAAACAAGAACACATGGTCACTCTTCGTTGGGACAAACGTGGAGTTACTACTCAGGAACTCGGGTAGGTACACGGTCGTTTTCACGGGTATTGCCACGGACATAGGCGTGGAGACCAGCGCGAGACATGCCTATGCACTAGGCTTCATACCGGTGATAATCTCTGACGCGGTATCCTCATACGACAGGGAGGCCCACGAGAGGTCGCTGGCGAACATGAGGAGGTTCTTCCCGGTAATAACAGCTGATGAGTTAGCTAGGTACTGGTCGTGAGTTCCACATTCACCGGCTATTTCAAATTGGCTTCTCCTTTTATTTAGCTATTACCATGGCAAAGATTTATAAGTTCCAGAATTGAAAAATAAACGTGGAACAGAAAGAAACCCACAGTGTAGCTCAGGGTAATGGGCAGGGAATTGACGAGGCAAGGAGGCACTACTCACGTGGTATCGCCCTTATAAGGCTGGGTCGATTCGAGGAGGCACTGCCCGAGATTGAGAGGGCATTGGAGTTGGATCCAGGTAATGAGAGGTATAGGCTGACTAAGTTAGCCGTATTAATTGGGCTTGAGAGGTTTGAGGAGGCTGAGAATGAGTTGAGGGCCTTATACATTGGTCGACAGCAAGGCCCGTTGGTGGTTGGTTCGAATTCTAATAACGGCGTTGGGTTTAATGGAAGTAGGGATAGCGTAAAGCCCATGATTGGTAGAATTAATGTCAAGGAGTTAAGTGCCCTACTAATGAGGATGTTGCGTAAAGCCCGGGCTCTATTGATTAGGGTGGGTATTGTAATGGGGAGGTTGCTTGATCATCTTATGGCCAAGGCGCGGCTATACCTGGGCGTGGTTAGGGCTCGGTTGGCTAAGGCCATTAACTGCGTTAATGGTAATACACCCAACTCCTGCAATGGTAATAGCAACTGAGTTTTTACCGCGGTACGGCCCGCCGACAATGAGCGACCTATCTACGCATTACCTCACTCAGTAAATTCCTGAACTCCTCCATCAAAACCCTCGCGTGGTCCCTCGTATGTATCATCGATGGCAGTAGGTGTGCCGTATGCTCGGTCATGTACAATATCCCCTTAACCCTCATAAACAGGTGGGTTAGGCTATACAGATTCTCGTCAATTCTATCTGCATAGGCCATCCTAGCGTTCATCGGCCTACTTCTGGTGAAATGTATGCCGAGCATGCCGCCAACGCCTGTTGCCCAGCAGATCCTGCCGTACTCCTCGCACGCCCTGTCGATCTCCCCACGTACCCAATTCCAAAGGTCGTTGAAACTCTCATAGAGTGGCTTGTGCTGGCTCAAGTAGTTTATCAGTGTGTAGCCCGCGGTGAGTGTTATCCTGTTGCCCGTGAATGTGCCTCCGTGGAAGCTCCTGGCCCTCGCGTTTGGCCTCTTGACTTGGTTGAGTAGTTCCATTATTTCCGTCCTTGAGGCAATGGCTCCAGCCCCTGGGTAACCACCACCGACTATCTTCCCAAGCGTCACTATGTCAGCCTTAACATTGAACAATTCCTGACCGCCACCAAGGGCTAGCCTAAAGCCCGTGATTACCTCATCAAATATGAGCAATGCGCCGTACCTATCCACCAACTCCCTAACACCCTTCAGGTAACCTGGCTGGGGCTCTATGCAACCGCCAGAGCCCAGCACGGGCTCCACGATAACCGCAGCAACGTCAAAGTTCCTTAGGGCGTTCTCTAGGGCGTTTAGGTCGTTAAATGGAACCACGAGGGTATACTTAATGTGCTCAGGGGGCAACCCAAGACTCTCTGGACCTTCAAACGGTGGGCTGACACCGACGTGCAAGCCGTCATAGCCACCGTGCCAGCCACCCTCCATCTTGATCACGTACCTACGCCCCGTGTATGCCCTAGCTAATCTAACGGCGTACATGTTAGCCTCGGTACCGCTATTCGAGAACCTAACCATCTCTACGTTGGGTATGACCTTTGCCAGTAATTCCGCGTACTCAACCTCTAGGGTGTTTGGGTAGCCCAGGTGGGTTCCCTCATATGCTGCCTCATTAACTGCCTTAACCACGAAATCTGGTGAGTGACCGAGTATGTGGGTTCCGTGACCCATCCAGTAATCAACGTACTCATTACCATCAACATCCCAAACCTTAACACCGCTGGCCCTCGTTATGTATATTGGGTATGGTGCGAAGTACCTAATTTGGTATGTCGTACCTCCAGGGAGCACCCTCCTAGCTCTCTCGAATAGCTCCCTTGACTTACCCGTCCTCTCCGCATAAATTTTAGTATATTTATCAATCAATTCCTGAATCCTACCACCAAGATCGCTCATTAACTTTATCCGTAATTGCTAAGTTATTAAGTATTGTTATGGTAATTTTGTTAGGAAACCATGGATGGTGATCAAGTGAAGTAATGTGTCAATGAGTCTAGTTGATTTATAACCACATTTCACGCATACGAAGTACCTCCTTTTGTGAAATGAGTTCCTTGAGTATGGCTCGACCCTAACAACGAGCCACTGCCCATACTCCTTAGTCCTAATAATATGCTCATTAAAGCCGCTAAAGTGCTGGATAAAACCGAGCCTAACCTGGTCAGTATGGGGTGTCACGTATAGTTTAAACTCCTTACCAGTGAATGGACATTTAACAACGCCACTGAGGAAGGTCCTCTTATTGCTCTTGGCAACATAAACCACTAGGTCTACGTACTTACCCTTAATCTCGGTACTCCTCCTAAGGCCCAGGATCTCCACCTGCTCGCTTGTCACGATCTCATACCCATTAAAGTAGGGCTTTAAGCATTACTTTACGGGGAATCACTGAATCACTCCATACCTCCTCATCACATCCAGTATTTCATTAACGTACTTAATAACGTGATCCTTGACCCTGGGCATCAGGTTAATGAATGGACTGCCCAGCCTATCAATATCTCTGGCTTGGGATAATATTATTAGGGACGATGTAGACCTAATATCGACCTTGACGACCACGTCTTCACCAACCCTAACCCTGACGATCCCCGTTACCTTACCCTCGGTATAGGTTATGACCTCAATAACACCACCATCTATAGGTTCTGCTACCAGGTTAAGTGTTACGTTATTACCACTGTGTGTTACGTAAATCCTATCACTACCTGCAAGGCTGATACTTACCTTACCAAGTCTCGTGGAGTCGAGAACCCTCCTCCAACCATCACCAACGAGCTTGAGGTATTCATCATGGTTATTGAGTCTTTTCATTAGGTACTGAATTGGATCCCCACTCTCAACGTTCTTTACATTAATATTAACGTTAACCTCACGCCCAATACTAATAATAAGTTCGTCAAGTTTATCGAGTAGTTCATTGAAATAATCCTTGTTATTACTAATTACCTGCCTAGCCTCATCGCTATTTATCTCCAGTAATCTCTCCTCATAGCTACCATCCGGCCCAATGCCTATTATGAAGACGTACTTATCACTTATCGAGACCTTGGCATTACTCAATAATCTACCTCCAACATTAACCGAGCCAAGTGGTGCCAGGAATTCCATTTTTATTATTACATGGTTTATTTAATCCTTATAAGCACTTGGGCGATGCATATGCCCGTATGGGTGAGTTCAGCAATAAGGTGGTGCTAGTTACGGGTGGTACCCGTGGTATTGGTAGGGCGATTGCTGAGGCATTCCTGAGGGAGGGCGCTAAAGTCGCCGTGACCTACGCCAGAAGTGATGATAAGGCCAGGGAGCTTGAGAAGATGGGTATATTGGCTATTAAGTGCGATGTTGCGAATAGGGATGAGGTTAGGAGGGTTGCGGAAATAGTTGGGAGCAGGCTTGGCGATGTTAGTGTACTCGTTAATAACGCTGGTGTGATGTATTTAATGCCGTTTGAGTCATATAATGAGGAGTTATTTGATAGGATGATAGGCGTTAACCTTAAGGGTATAATCTATACAACCCTTGAATTCCTACCGCAGTTAAAGAGGACGAGAGGTGCCATAATCAATATAGCTTCAAATGCGGGTATAGGTACGGCATTCGAAGGCACTACCTACTACGCAATAACGAAGGCTGCCGTGATAATACTCACGAAGCGCATGGCCTTTGAACTTGGGAAATACGGCATTAGAGTCAATGCGGTCGCGCCTGGTTGGGTCGAGACAGACATGACCACCGCCAATAGGACTCCTGAGGAGATTGAGAAAACAAAGGCTCTAGTTAGGTCAAGGACCATGCTAAATACTACTGGCGTGCCTGAGGACATAGCCAACGTGGTACTTTTCCTAGCCAGTGAGAGGGCTAGGTACATAACTGGGCAAACCATTGTGGCTGATGGTGGTAGGATCGACTATTTAACCCACGGTATTTAACAAACCTCACTACTTAATAATCCCAAGCCATTCATTATTATTTAAATCAATGATGAGCCTTTCACCCACTCAGTACTACGTGTTGGCTGTACTCGCATTAGCGATAGTATTATTGTTAATACGTGCCATTAGGTATGATGTAGTTGGTTTACTCGTAATGGTACTACTAATTGTTGGTGGTGTAATTAGCCCTGAGAAGGCCTTGGCATTCATTGGTTCGGCCACGGTCGTGGTGCTTGGTAGCGTCATGGTGATTAGTAAGGTTCTCGAGGAGTCGGGCTTTCTCGATAGGTTAGCTGAGGAGTTAGATAGGGTATTTAGGAATGAGTATGTGCTCCTGCTCATTGTAATGCTAATAGTTTCGTTATTATCGGGATTCATGAGTGACGTGGCCCTGGTCTCCATTTTCATACCGTTCATGTACGCAGTGTCGAGGAACCACAATAAGAAATTATCCAAGTACCTACTCCCCCTCTCCTATGCAGCTATTGTTGGTGGTAGGTATACAATATTCGGTACCAGCACTAATTTGATAATTGACCAGCTTTGGTACGAGAGGTTTGGTAGGTATTTATCTGTGTTTCAGTTCCTAAACATAGGCCTAGCAATAGTCTTCATAAGCATACCCGCACTACTACTCATATACCTGTTACTGCCGAATAGGGAGAGCGTGGTCACGAGCGTCGATGACCTAAAGATCGGCGAGTATGTGGTTGAGGCCCAGGTAAACAGTGACTGCGAGTTTGTGGGAAAGACCAAGCGTGAAGTTGAGAGGGAATATGGCATTAGAATAAGGTCAATACTACCAAGGAGGTTGTCCAGGACCGGCAGGATTCATGACGGAGCCACATTGATAATGGAGGTTCCCGTGGACAAACTACCAATAATCTCATCAATAAAGGGGCTGGTCCTGACGCCACAGTCAGAGCAGGTTGAGGGTAAGGAGGTTGTTGAGGCATTAATAACGAGTTCATCATCTCTCATTAACTATACAATATCTGACCTTGATGTATTAAATAAGTATGGGGTTAGGATTGTGGGCATTTCCGCGGGGAGTAGGAGGATATACGGTAGGATATCTCACGTGATGCTTAGACCTGGCGATGCCCTTCTTCTGATGGGTGATGAGGAGAGTATTGCTAAGTTCATGAGTGATTATGGATTGGTGCCGCTTAGGACCAGGGGTGCCAAGCTCTTTGATGTTAGGAAAGGTGCCGCATCCATCGCAGTACTGGCGGGAGTCACGATAGCATCATTACTCGGCGTAAATATTGCCTTAGCATTCCTAACGGGCGTGGTCGTACTCATGCTTAGTGGCGCTGTTAATTATAGGAGGATTTATCAGTACATTGATTGGTCTGTACTGATATTCATAGCGTCCTTCTTATCCCTGGGCTATGCAATGAGTAGCAGTGGATTGTCTACGGTAATAGCCGGCGTGATCCCAAGGTCCTTAATAGTACTATTCCTAATAACCGCACTTATAGCTAACTTCGTAAATAACGTGAGTGCGGCAATAATAATGACGCCAATAGCCCTAACATATCCAAACCCGCTACTTGCCGTTACTGTGGTTGCGATGGCCTCCACAACCACGTTCCTAACCCCCTTCAGTCATCCAGCGAACCTACTCGTTTACAACCCAGGGAATTATAAACCCAAGGATTACTTAGCAATGGGCGCAGTACTGCTAATCTTAGTATTAATAATTACTCTCCTACTCGTTCATGCCATTTAGTGACATGAGTAGTAATTAGTATTTTTAAGGGTTAATGAAGTTAGAACCTGCGGGGTGGGTTTATAAACTAGATATCTTTTTCGATATTAATAAGCATGAAGATCATAGCAGCGCCAGGCCCTGTATCTTATCCATTAATACTCGCAACGAGGGAGTACAAGGACCTAGACCTGGTCTTTAGCAAGGGTAGTGAGGAACCTGGTGCCTATGCCATTGCCGATTCATTGACGTCACTAATAAAGAGTGGTCTAAGGATTGACGTAGTTACCGTTAAGAGGTTAATGTTTGTGTATCCAGAGTTGAGGGGTCCTAGGATAGCGGTTTGGAGACGTGGTAGTGCGGCTGATATACTCATTAGGGCTTTGCTGGATAAGGTTGGTTTGAGGGCTGAGCTCGTTTATGCAGATGACTGGCCTTCAGTACTTAACATGCTTAACACTGGCAATGCGCAGAGTGCGGTTTTAAACCTCGGTGTCCTTGAGCATAGGGGTGAATTTCTCGAGGACCTAGTCGGTGCGCCGGGTGCATGTGGTGCCCAGATTAATGGTGACCATCAATACTTCATCGATGTTTATAGGGCTGGAATTGAAATGGCGAGGAAGGACTTAAACGGTTCCGTTGATTACATAGCCAATAAATTACCGATCAGGTTACCGAGAGAATTCATTAGGAATATATTAGTTAGGGTGGAGTATGGTATTTATAGTCCAGGTGATTATGGGAGTTTCGCCGAGGTTATTAAAAGGTACGGTGGCGGGAAATGACGAGAGGGCAGTACCTAGGCTTGATTCAGGCTATTTCTATAATAGTGCCGTTAACCATAGCCATTAGGGCCTCAAATAACATGCTCATGACCACCATACCACTGTTGGCCAGGTATAACTTTCACTTTAGCAATACCTTGGTGGGTATCTTATCGGCCCTAATCTCATTAATGACCTTCATAAGCAGTGGCCTAATAAATTCGAGACTTAGGGCATGCCGTAGGAGAATCGCCTTCATAGTGTCATCAGTTATTTACGCAATCACATTTCCATTGTTCTGGCTGTCATCGCCAATCACGGTTTGGCTATTATCTGCAGTGGCTGGTTTTGCCCTAGGCTTTCTCATGCCCAATGTCATAACATCGGCAAGCCTACTACCAGATAGGAGGGCTAGGGAGAGATTACTCAACATTTACACGTTAGCCCTAAGCGTAAGTCTCATACTTGGCCCGGCGATCGAGTCATTAATACTTAAGTACTACGGACTTAGGGAGTCCTTCATATTCTTCACGGTATTCCCAATCCTAGCCCTTGCCATAACCCCATTTGTTAGGTTCCCTGAGGAGGGCGTAAGTGGCGATGCGGCAGTTAGTGCGTCTAAGGTCATTTCAAATTCAGGCTTCATAGCGGCAGTACTGAACATAGCCACGTATAACGTGGTCTTCTCCTTCCTAATGGCATTTGGCGGTATATACGCCAGGGACTCCTTTGGCGTTAGCTACTCAATGGTTGAGGTTCTCTTCTCACTATTCTTCGTAACGTCATTCCTCGGCAGGCTCTACCTATCGATAAGGCCTGCGGAGAGGCTGTGGCCATACATGGCCAGCGCGGTTACAATGACGGTAATCGGCATATTATTAATAGTGTTCACGAACAACCCACTGATTTACGCCATAGCCCTGCTAATACTGGGCATACCCCATGGTACCACCTACCCACTTTCCGTGGTATCCATATCGAGGGCCTTCAAGCCCCAGCATAGGAATGCTGCAAATAGCCTATTCTTCTCATTTATGATGCTCATAGGCATAGTAACACCGACAATAACGGGTTATGTAGCGGACTTAATAGGGATTAGGGATACATTCATCGTACTAATACCGCCGGTGATAATAGCGTTGGTATTGCTGAGGAAGTACGTTAGGTCCGTGGACATACCCCGTGAATAATAAGCGATAGAGGTTAGGCGTTGTTTGGCTAGGTTTTGTTTAGTTCTGCTTTAACGTAAGATGGGTAACAATATGTATTAATAAATATGGAATTAATGGAGCGTTGAATTGATTAACCACGTGATGACGTTGCCATTTAATCAGATAAGTTGGTTACGGATTAAAAAATAAAGTGAGAATTAGCTCGGCGTTATAATTGATTGAGTAGTTATATGATTGGATACGTAATTAGGAGGCCTGATGTTGAGGGATTCTTCGTTAGGAGGTTAAATAGGTTTCTTGGGGTCGGTGTTGTTAATGGTAGGGAGGAGCTCATACACATTCATGACCCGGGTAGGCTAACCGAGCTCCTAAGACCCGGTGTTAAGTTCTTCGCCTACTCAAAATCCACGGGTAAGACTAGGTTCTATTTAGCGGCTGTGGATCTTGGTGATGAGTTGGTTCTTGTAAATTCTGCGGTACATAATGATGTGGCTGCCTGGCTTATTGCTAATGGGTACGTATTAAGTGGTTATGAGGTTATTAAAAGGGAGCCTGGCTTTGATAACGGTAGGTTTGACCTATTACTCAAATCGCCGGGTGGTGGTCATGCATTCGTTGAGGTTAAGGGCGTGACCCTTGAGGAAAATGGGGTCGCTAAATTCCCGGACGCACCCACGTCACGAGGTGCCAGGCACATGCTTGAGTTGGTTAGGGCTGTGGAGCTTGGTTATGAAGCCTACGTATTATTCCTAATCTTTAGGTCTAAGGCTAAGCTATTCATGCCCAATGCAGCGCTTGATCCCAGGTTCGCGGAATCCCTTAAGTACGCAATTAATCATGGGGTTAGGGCATTGGCCTACAAATTAATGCTTACAAGGGATTGGGTGATAATTCCGGTGGGTCAACTCGACATTAAAATTGGGTAAGGTCAGCGAGGGTGATTTCAATCATAGGTCATCCGCCGAAATGCTCATCACGAGGTCATTTCCTGGGTAATTCAGGACCCAGCATATACGTGCCCACATCACTCCTTGGGTTTAGTTCACCAGCTACTGGCGTTAGCATTAACCTCCTTACCTCATTCATGTCCCTGGTTTGTCCCAACACCCAGGAAAGCTTTACGAAGGCGACCTCCGGTATCATGTCCTCCGCGGGTATAACACCAAGCCTAAGTAACTCCACGCCCCTCCTATAGACGTTCAGGTTAACCCTACCAAATATTGTCTGGCTTGCAATCACCACGGGTATACCGCTGTCAATGGCTCTCTTAATTGGGTCTAGTAATTCCTCCCTAACATGCCCAAACCCCGTGCCCTCAATCACGATACCGTGGTAACCCTTATCAATTAGGAAGTGCAGAATCTCCGGGTCCATACCCGGGTAGAACTTGATCAGGGCTGTCTTCTCATCAAACCTGTTCATCAATACGGTATCCTCCACCTTGGACCTGGGCATGTAGTTATTCGTGTTAAGCACTATCTCGAGCCTATCTATATTCACGTACGCCACGGGCCTATCATTAATACTAATGAACGTATCCCTCCTAGACGTGTGCATTTTCCTAACCCTCGTCCCTCTATGAACCGCTATTAACCCATCATTCGTTGATGCATGCATCACGACATAAGAACCCGCGAAGGGTGCCCTGGCGCCAACGAGTACGGCTGCTAGCATGTTCTCAAAGGCGTCACTTGACGGTCTGTCGCTACTCCTTTGTGAGCCAACAAGGGCTATTGGGCCCGGGGGATTCCTGATTGCGAAGGATAATGCGGCGGCTGTGTAGTGCATTGTGTCAGTGCCGTGAAGTACGACGACTCCGAAGACGCCGTCGAGGAACGCCTTGTAAGCGGCCTCAGCAATTTCAGCCCACCTCCTCGGCGTCATGTCCTCACTGAATATGGCCATTAGGTTTAGGAGCTCAATATCCGCTATGCCCTTGACCTCAGGATACATCGCGTATAAGTCCTCAAGGCTAAAGCTCGGGTACACGGCGCCGGTCCTGTAATCCACCTTAGACATTATCGTGCCACCAGTAGCCACAAGCCTAACCCTGGGGAGGCCCGTTGACTCGGACTTAACGAATTGACCAATGGGTATGGACACCGCACTCTTTGACTCAACATGGCCCTTAACCTCCACCCTCTCAATATTACTGGCGTGAATGCCCACGTTATAACCATTATCAAGCTTCAAAATCAATACATTAGGATCACCAACACCAGGCCTAGGCAATACCACGCCGTCTAATGCCGTGCCATCCCTAAGGTAAATACGCACTAAGTCAAACTCCTTAATGCCCCACCTACTCATTAACTCACTCAGCACGGGTATCGTGTTCATGCCTGAAATATAAGCGTTAACTAAACAATCAAACAAACCTAATTAAGTTTTTAATTAGTAATTGCGGCTCAATCTCTCATACAGGTAATGACAAGCCCAGGGCTAGGTCAACCACGGTGGCGATTGTCAGGTACATCAACCACCAACCACCTATGAACTGCCACAACGACACCAACCTACTGAGCGTTGGTGAATTCAAGAACCTAGCCGGCGCTTCTGTGGCATAGACGAAGATTAATATTACGAATAGGATCATCACTGGGTAATCATGCACGTAGCCAAACACGAAAGCACCAAGCACGCTCAATACGAGGAAACCCAACGCCATGAAGGCGTCCGGTAGGTTACTTGAACCGATGTACCTCTTCCAACCGAGGGCGAACCAGTGGACTCCATAGGCCGTGAAGGCAACCCCAGCCATGTAAAATACTGACGGTAGCTCCCTATATATGGAAATGGCAATTAATATGTATATACCCGTCAGGAACTGCATAAAACCCGGCATCCAAAGGCCCCATACGGCAAGCGACTTATTAGTGGATTCATCGGTTTTTGTCGGGTAAAACAGACCCATACCACCATATACCAGATAACCAATACCCAGGCCGAAGAACCCCACGGCAACTGGCGGTAGTACGCTCGTCACGGTATTTGCGGTTTTAACAACATTTATAAATTTTTCTAGGCAAATATGAACTAATGAATGCAAATATAATCATTTTAAGTACCTCATGAACACTATGCCTGACCAGCATGCCTAGGTCTGTGATTACGATATGTCCATACTGTGGCGTTGGGTGTGGTATTGAGGTGACTATTGATGATGCCGGGAGAATAATTGGGTTTGAGGGTTTTAAAGGTCACCCGGTTTCTCATGGGCATCTATGTGGTAAGGGCGCTTCATCGATAAAGCTCCTTGACACAACCGATAGGTTGTTATACCCAATGAAGAGGGTTAATGGCGAGTTTGTTAGGGTATCGTGGAGCGAGGCCATTAGTGAGATAGTCCATAAGATGAAGGAGATTAAGGAGAAGTACGGTCCAGAGGCCCTGGCCTTTTACGGCGGTTGTAGAAACACGCTTGAGGAGGTTTACCTATTCCAGAAATTGGCTAGGGCGCTCGGTACTAATAACGTGGATTCATGTGCGAGGCTTTGCCATGATCCGTCAGCCAAGGCATTAAAGGATATGCTTGGCTACGGCGGTAGCGCAAACTCGGTCAATGAGATACCCAAGGCAAAGGTCGTTGTGATAACTGGCGAATCAATAACGGATAGCCACCCGGTGCTTTCCCAATACTTAATTGAAGCTAAGAGAAATGGTACTAAGATAGTAGTCATAGACCCCAGGACAACCGCAACAGCAAAGATGGCAGACCTACACCTCAAGCCAATACCCTCCACGGAGGTTTACCTATTCAATGCAGTGGCCAATTACCTAATCAATAACGAGCTCATTGATAGGGACTTCATAGTTAATAGGACCGAGAACTTCGAGGAATACGTTAAGGTGGTTAGTAAGTATTCAATTGATGATGCAGAGAAAATCACGGGCGTGCCCAGGGACTTAATACTTAAGTTCGCTCAATTAATAGCCACGAAGCCCGTATTATTCACGTGGGGCCTCGGCATGTCAGAGTCGTCAGGTGTCGACGGCATTAAGTCTTACATAGCCCTCGCCTTATTAACGGGCAACATGGGTATTGAGGGTGGCGGTGTCATTGTCTATAGGGGCCAGACGAATGTGCAGGGCTCCGGCGACTTCCTGAAGCCAGACGTATTCCCAGGTGGCCTACCTATTAATGAGGAGAACGCCAAAAAACTCGCCGAGGTGTGGGGATTCATGCCACCGACTAAGCCAGGCCTATCGCTAATAGACGCGGTGTATAACGAGAACAGCGGTATTAGGGGCATGTACCTAATGGGCTTTAACATAGTGGCCTCACTACCCAATAGACGTAGGGTTGAGGAGTTCTTAAGCAACCTAGACCTATTGGTGGTTCAGGACATAGCCATGAGCGAAACTGCGGAGTTCGCCCACTACGTCCTACCAGCGGCGCTCTGGATTGAGAGAGAAGGCTCCGTACTAAGCCTAGATAGATTAGTCAAGTGGAGACATAAGGTTAGGGACCCGCCTGGCGAGGCTAGGCCTGACTATGAAATAATATTCGAGTTAGCCAACGCCTTCGGCCTTAAGGGATTTAGTAACGACCCGAAGGCCGTGTTCAATGAAATGCGTCAGGTGGTGCCTATAATGAGGAGTGTGACGCTTGAGGATGTCATGGACCCAACGAAGGATTCGAGAATACCGGAGAATACGCCGCACCTATACTCCGAGAGGTTTCTGACACCGAGTGGCAAGGCGAGGTTCTTCGGTGTTGAGTATAGACCAGTAAATACTGGCGGTAAGAAATTCATACTGGTTACTGGTAGGAGCGTACTTAGGTATAACACGGATAATGAGATTAGGAGGATTAGTGGCAAATTCGAGACAAGCATTACCATAAATCCTGAAGACGCAAAGGCACTGGGTATACGCAACGGCCAATTGGTAAAGCTGGTATCCAACTGCGGTGAAGGTACCTTCAGGGCATTGATAAGCAATGATGTACCCAGGGGAGTGGTCTTCGCGTACATGCATGATTCAAGGATAAATTACGTGGTTTGCACAGAGTTTGATCCCTACGTGAAGACGCCGAGGTATAAGGTAACGCCTGTGGACATATTACCAGTTTAATGAAATTATGAATGGCTGAGAATGCTATGGGCATTCGTCAGTGAGGATAAAGACTTTGATAAGGTAAGTGCGATAAAGAGGATGTGGCTTCAGACATGTATGAATTATAATGAATTATTGAGTTATGTTTAGTAGTATCCTGAAGAGCTTTGTATCCGATTCTGAGGGTTGGCGAGTTATTATTACGTACTTAAGCCTCGACAGTGCGTACTCACTGAGTAAGCCGAACCCATCCATAGATATGCAGAGTACCCTATTACCGGCGGCAAGTAGGTAATCAACCTCGGTCTTATCCTTAATACTCCTCAGTAATACCGTGGTAACGCCATCCACATGCCTTAGTACATCATCAACCTGCTTAGTAAGCAATAATGCGCACTCGCCAGGTCCTAAATCAATGAGTACCTTATTGAGATCCGCGTAAGTGTTTATCCTAATGATCCTAACCATATCATTAATAACCCATGAACCCAGCATTTAACACCCAATTACTCAAAATAACTAAGCCTAATAACCCACTACACATCACGGTCCCGAAATACCTTTAAAGCCCCGATGGGTCTTTCCTACATGGATTATAAGGCGAGATTGCGTGAGGCGAGTAAGGAGATAATTAAAAGGAAGGTCACATCGGATGACGAGCTTAAGAAAATTGCCGATAAATATAACCTACCTTTATTAACGGCTAAGACACAGTAAGGCAGTCGCCGAGGCGTTAAGTAGGTTAGAGTTCCTAATGGTTCAGGACATATTCCTGACAGAGACCGTTGAGTATGCCGATGTTGTATTGCCAGCGGCCTCGGCGGCCCTTGAGGATTACGGCACATTCACAAATACGGAGAGGAGGTTGCAATTAACAAGGAAGGTAGTTGATCCACCAGGCGATGCGAAACCTGATTGGTGGGTCTTTACTGAGTTGGCTAGGAGACTCGGTTATGACATGGGCTTTAGGAGTAGTTCCGACATAATGAGGGATATCGCGAGGGTAGCGCCGATATTTGGCAGTTTAAGCCATGAGAGGCTTGAGCGTGAGGGTGGGCTTCAATGGCCAGTGCCGAGTGAGTCCAGTCCAGGTACTCCAATACTGTATTCCGGTGGATTTCCAAGGGGTAGGGCCAGGTTTAGGGTGGTTGGTTGGAGGGGCTTTGATGTGGTTATGGCGAGGCTTTACCCATACTCATTAATCATTGGTAGGGAGAGGGCTCAGTACCACACCGCGACTATGACATCGAGGTCACCGATACTTAAGGTGATTTGGAGGGGGCCCGTTGTTGAGGTGAATCCTGAGGATATGAGGGCTGAGGGTGTTGAGGATGGTGAGGTCATCAAATTAGTCTCGCCAGCTGGTGAGGTGCTTGCCAGGGTTAGGGCTTCGAGAAGGGTTCCAAGGGGCATATTATTCACCACATTCCACTACCCAGAGCTCCTGGCAAATGCCTTGGTGCCTGCCGTGCTTAGTCCAATTACGAAGACGCCGGCGTATAAGGATACGAGGGTTCGTATTGAGAAGGTTAAGGCATGATCATTAAGGCTGAAAATTTCCCAGCACTTAATGTCTTGGTTTAATGTAAATATTAACGGCTCAGGAATTTTTATGAGTTAATGCCGTGAAGCGGCGTTTAGTCATGCCGTGTATGAGTAGTTTACTAGGTCCTTGAGTGTTATTAGTCCAGGCCTTGCATTGAGGACCCTCGGAATTAGGTTGACGATTACTGCAGCTGTAGCGGGGTCCCCAGGCGTTCCAGTGCTTCTCCACATGATCGACGGCTCACCCTCAAGCCTAACCTCCTCAAAGTCCTCACAACCAACGCAGGCCCTCAGCTCAACCCTAATAACCTCCCTACCATTGATGAAGCCACTCCCGTGACCGACAACGCCCTTAACCTGCCCAGGTTCAACCTTGAAGTACTGCGTCTCGTAACTCCTCTCCGCAATTATTGCCTCTTGACCCTCCTCAACCCTATCCAGCCTGAGACCAATAATGCTAGCCAATAGCAGTACTGACTCCGCGAAGCCTACGTGTGCCGTTATCTCACCTCTACCTAATGCCTCAGTGAATTGAGTTGGTGTCATGCCAAGACCAATCTTCTTCTGGAAGGAGTACCTCCTCCTTGACGCATCCAAGGATCTAGTAACGGTGATTTTATCGAGTCTTGTCAACGTCACCGAAAGCACGGCAGGTAATGCATCAAATACGAAGCCTGGATTAACGCCAGCCCCAAGCACAGTCACCTCATGATTTCTCGCATAGTTATCGATGAGCTCCGCGAGGTCTGGGTACCTATACCAGGGCCACGCCAATGTCTCGCACGTCGATATTACATCAGCACCAGCCCTAATCGCCTTCATTATCTGTGGGTAAACCTTATCAAAGAAACTACCCGTTGAGTGAAGGACTATGTCGGGCTTTGTATTCCTGAGGACCTTATCGGCATCATCCTCGACTCTAATACCCAGGGTTTTACCAAGTCCGATAACCTCACCAAGGTCCTTACCAACCTTCTGCGGGTCAATATCAATCGCGCCAACCACATCAAGTCCCCTATTAAACGCAACCCTAGCTATCAACTGACCAATGGGACCCACACCATAAACCACAACCCTAGTGGTCATTATTACTGAAGTGAATCTACATTTTATAATAATTATCATTATTATAATTGCATGGCTCATCCCTCAATCAGCGCTTGGAACCCCTCATCCTAAGTCAGCACAGGTAATAGATGCAGCTTGCCTTAAAGTCTTTCTAGGTATCATAATCACGATGCTTTATCGCGTTAATTCCATATTAATTGTCGTGGGAAATACAATTATTAATATACAGGTACAGCATATTCTATATACCTGTCTTTGTAATTACCTATGTAGAAAGAGCATTATAAATACTGATTTTCGCGTTATTTACGGTTATGATTATTTATTAAGGATAGAATAACTACTAAAGCACGATGGCGGAATTATCAAGTTACATGGAGAAGGAATACGAGGTTGAGTGTGACGGTCAAATAGTGAAGCTAAAGCCGGTTAAAGTATGGATGTTGGCGCCGAAGGGTAGGAGGGGTGTGATAATAGGGCTCTTTAAATGCCCTGGCGGTAAGGTGGTTAGGAAGGCCATTGGTAAGGCTGAATAACTTGCTAAGGCCTGTAAGAATATCTTTTTAAAATGTAATAATTTTCAAAATTAAAATGCGTAATTACGATGTCATTGAAGTATTAACTGAGGAGTATAAGTCGCGGTTTGTAAGGGTGATGCAACAGATTTGTAGATGTAAGGGTGAGTATGAAAGGAATAGAGGGTTAATTGAAATCCTGAGTATTAGCGATAGAGTTATGGAATGCATTAGGCAGAGGAAGCCCTGTGATTTAGGGTTCATTAAGGTTAGGGTAGTTAAAAAATTTCTTAATACCCAGGTAATTATCATACTTAATGGTGAGGAAATGACTGTGGAATCCTTCAATAAGTTGATTGCATCAGCCAAATTCTTCAAGGAGTGGTATGATAATGATTGCTCAATGGACTCATACATGCAGCCATTAATAGGCGCCGATCATTATGACATGATTAAAGAATTTCTCATGAAGAACCTTGAGGAGTTGCGGTATGTATGCGACAATAAGATACCAAACCTTAACTTAGGTGATTTACCTATTTACGTATCTAATGGTATCATCAAGGCAATAAACGATCTAGTTAAGAAAACTTAAGAATTCACTAACCAATGACTTAATGAATGATGCGGGAACCATTCACGCTTAAATTGAGTGGGCACCTATTCGATAATGAGGATTTACTACCCAAGTATGTGGATTTAATTCGTGAATTTTGGGGCAACGGCTATAAAATGGCTGTGGTGACTGGTGGTGGGTCCTTAGCGCGTAGGTACATAGAGATTGGCAGGAAGATGGGTATAAACGAGTCCCTGCTAGATATGCTCGGTATATCGGCTAGCCGCTTAAATGCTCAGCTACTGGCTGCGGCACTCAGCGATATTGCTTACCTACCAATACCCACTAATATTGATGAGGTTTTTAGGGCTTGGTCAACGGGTAGGTTAGTAATTACGGGTGGTTTCCAACCTGGTCAGTCAACGGCCACCGTGGCACTGCTTGTGAGTGAATCGCTAGGTATTAAGAGGTTGATCGATTGCGCAAACATTGATGCGGTCTATACGAGTGATCCAAGGGTAGACCCCAATGCAAAGAGGCTCGATAGGGTGAGTATTAATGAGTTAATGGCTATGCTTAGGTCTAGGACGATAGCGGGTACTTATGATTTACTCGACCCATGGGCATTAAGCATAGCCCAGAGGAGTGGTATTACGATTTACGTGGTTGGTTGCGGTAAGCTGAGCTCATTGAGGAGACTCATTACTGAGGGTGTTAGTGATGGTACTATTATCACACCATGAAAAAATAGGTCTAACAACGCTATTTATGACCTGCCCAATACTACCCGTAAATTCACCCAGCAGCTTTTCCACTAATTCCTTATAATTAATAATTAATTCCCTCGTGTCATAACCAGCCTTGGCATACATGCATGCCCTAATTAATGTTGCTAATTTATCCGAGAGATTCACAATTCTACCCTCAATGCTTAATCCATGCCTATATTCACGGAAGTAGGTACGCAGCTCCTCAGGAAATTGAAGCTCATCAAACAACCTAACCTCAATATCCTTCCAATTACTGAGCATTGAACGAACGCTATTACCTACATTACCCGTTAGAGCCTCGTGGGCATCATGAATGAGCGCCATCGACGCGCACTTATCGGCATTAATTGTATTATCGACCCTCCGCACACTATTACAAAGGATTAATGCCAGATAGCTAGTAAGTAATACGTGAGCACCAACACTCTCAGCAATAGCCTGTGGAACTCCTCGCTGTATCCAACCAATCCTTGGCGTATTAAGTATCGTATTCGCGATATTAACTACATCTATTAATGATGACACCATGAAACCGATAAGGACCCACTTAAAAGGTTTTTAGCACAATTCCATACGCCATAATTAAGTAATGCTGCCCGACATAGATGTGGTGACCAGGGATGATTTAATGAGCCTAATAATGAGAAATAGGTTAAAGCCAATAAAGAGATTGAGCCAGCACTTCGTCGTCGACCCAACGATCATAAGAGATATTGTTAATCACATACCCCGTGGCTCTAAAGTTCTTGAGGTGGGTACGGGAATCGGAATACTAACGTACTACTTAGCCAGGGTGGCTTCCCAGGTAATTACCATAGAGATTGATGGGAGGCTCGTGAGGATTGCCGAGCATGTATTAAGCGGCTTAAACAACGTATCTATAATTCAAGGTGATGCCCTAAGAGTTCCGTGGCCCCAGGTCGATGCCCTTGTTTCTAATGTGCCGTATTCAATAACGTCACCGTTAATCATGAGGATTATTAAGGAGGGTGTTCCAAGGGCTTTGTTGACGATACAACGTGAGGTCGCTAATAGGCTTACTGGTGAACCTGGTAGTGATGATTATGGTAGATTAAGTGTAATTACTCAATGTAATTATTCCGTGAGTATCTTAAATACATACGCACCTGATTCCTTCTACCCAAGCCCCGAGGTTTACTCATCATTGATAATGATGAGTAAGAAGGAGCCTTGTTACGACGATATGGACGCCCTAGAATCAGTGACGAAACTCCTCTTTAGGCACAGAAATAGGGTGCTTAGGTGGGTCCTCAATAAGTACCTTGGTCCAAGCGCTGTGAATGCCGTGGTTAACGCAGGTATTGACGTGAGCGCCCGTGTTAGGCAGTTGGGAATTAATGAGCTGATTAAAATAACAGGTTCCTTAAAGCCCTTCATTAATGATATTAGAAGCCATTAACAACCTAGGTTTATTATTACGAAGTGATCATTAGGCTCATTAAGTCCCTGGCAGCTATAACATTTGGGAATACCTCGGATGCTTCCGCCGCCAGTAACTCAGGGTCGGAGTACCTATTACTAATGTGCGTTAGTACAAGTCTCTCAACACCAGCCTCCTTAGCGACTCTAGCCGCATCCACAGATCTTGAGTGGCCCTGGTTCCAAATGAGGTTTCCATCCTCAATCATTGAGAACGTAGAGTCATGAATGAGTACCTGCGCTCCCCGTGATATCTCTACCACAGAGTCCGCCGGCGCCGTGTCTCCCGTATAGACAACCTTCACTAAACCACTACTCCTAATCTCAACCACATCCTCAGGTTTTATGACCCTACCATCATTGAGTACTACGGTCTCGCCCATATGAAGCCTCTTCCAAAGTGTTATTGGCACACCCAATTCCTTAGCCCGCTCCGGGTTAAATCTACCCACATACGTTCTCCAATTAAGGGAGTATGCGCAATCAGGTACTGTGTGTTTTGCCAATGTGCATTGTAGGCTAAAATTCTCCTCATTAATGACGTCCTTAATGCCTATGGAGGGCTCGATTTCGTAAATCCTTACATGAAATGGTGGATCACCAACAATCTCCATGCTACTCTTCACAAAGTTAACAATACCTGAAGGACCACTTATTACTAGGTCCTCCTTCCTACCAAGCATTGCCATTGTTGCCAACAACCCAGGTAACCCAAAGACATGATCGCCATGTAAATGCGTAATGAATATGTGGGTTATTTTTAACGGGCTAACACCAATCTCAAAAAGCCTATACTGAACACCCTCACCGGCATCAAGTAGTATTTTTCGTAAACCATCCTCAACTAGTATAGCCGGTAGGTATCGGTCCTTACCTGGCATCCCAGCGCCAGTCCCTAGAAACGTAATTCTTATCAACATTCACCCGATTAACTTAGGTTTATTTAAATAAGAATCTTCCTGGATTAATAAAGTGAAATGAGTAATGAGGATATTGATATTGAGGGGTTGATCAAGAATTTCAGAGTAGGCTTTGATAAGGCGGGCTTAACGATGTACGTAATACCGAGGGAAGACACCGTAACATTAACTAAGGGTGAGTATTATCGTTTTAATAATGAGGATGTTCAATTATACGGTACTAAAGTCATACTTCATACACCATGTAGTGGGGTTATATATGGAAGATACTTGATAAGGAGTGATGATTACGTGAAGGGATTATACTTGGTAATTACCGATACAGAGTGCGATATAGATGTTTTGTGGCTTGAGGAGGGCTTAGGTGCGAGAATGCATGTGAAGTCTAATGAGGCATTATTGGTGATTGTGAGACTCATGAGGTTAAGGACTCGTAAGGTTAAACCCGATAGTTACGCCCTAAGGATTATGAGGACACTGAACCTTTCGGGTAAATTACTGTATTCTGACGCTAATCATGAGATCCAGGTGTTTGGTATTGAGAGAATGTTGATTTCACAATTTCGGGATAATTGCGCAAATGAGCTCTCCATTAGGCGGTGGAGGTTAGTCTTTGATAGATGTGGTTTTGTAACTGAGGTCTTTAATGACGGTAGTACTGTCGCATTGCTTATTAATGATGTTAACTCTATCGTGATTAATCGATACTTCCCATCACTTAATAAGTGGTATGAATTAAGTAAGGTCTTGGGCTTCAGTAAATACCTCGTTGTGTTAAAGGGCGAGGTTTGAGTGCTTTATGAAGATTGAGTTTAGGCGTGGACTATCAAGCATTATGACATTGTTGACCATGTTTATCTTAAACTCCTTAAGTATTAACTGCGTATAAAGGTACATTAATGCCCTGCTTGCATCATCATAATCAATGCTTATGTGGAACTGCTTTCCAGCCCTCTTAATCCAGTCGAGGCATGCATCATGTGATGGGCATGAATTTTTACAATCGTGGTTCGAGAATGTCGGTGTTAAGATAATAAATTTGTGACCCCTAACATCTATGAATGCGCCGTAATTTGTTGGTATTATTATCTTCATGCCATGATCATTCATCTCAAGTTTAAACCCTAGGTAAACCATGGCTGTTGGTACGTAGTAAATCCTATTGGCCTCCCTACTTAATCCCATGACTTTTACCTCATCATTACTTAACTGCCTAATCCAGCCGAAGTCCTCGAGGGCCTTCACATGCCTATGAACAACGCCCTTTAGCATACCAAGCTCCTGGGCTAGTGATGTAACTGTCATGGGGCCTCTACTAAGCATATCCATTATGCTAATCCTAACATTATTACTCAGTAGGGCATCGAAGGACTCAATGGGCAAAACGGCTACTGACTTCACATTAATCTTAAACATATCCAGTCCCATTGATGCTATGTTTATTCTAATCATCTTACGTGCACAAATATGTAACCTCTGAGTTTAAAACCCTATTTTGGTAAACCATAGGGGTTAGCAAGCACTGATTGTGCTGGGCACCTATGTGGAGGGGTAGTATTAATGAGATTGAAAGGATTAGGGAAATAATTAGGATAGAAAGGGGTACACCGCAGATCGGCGCATTAGCCTTTGGCATAGTTGATAGGGGTACAAACATAATTGAGGTTAGACCAACAACGCTATGCCCACTATCCTGCATATATTGCTCAGTAAATGCCGGTCCAAGGTCAACAAATAGGTGGGCGGAGTTCGTAGATGATCCTGAGACATTGTTGATGGCTTTAGAGGAGGTCGTTAGGTTTAAGGGTACGAAGGATATCGAGGTTCACATAGATGGCATGGGCGAGCCAGGCGTTTATCCTTACCTGACATACCTTATCCGTGGCATTAAGGAAATTGATGGTGTTTCAATAGTGTCAATGCAGACTCGGTTATACATGTTTACTGAGGAGGAGCTCAGGGAGTTGGCCCAGGCAGGTTTAGATAGGATAAATCTGAGCATCGACACGTTAAATCCCGAGTTAGCTAAGAAAATAAGTGGTGTGCCGTGGTATGACGTCAATCATGTTATGGAATTAGTGGTTCAAGCCCTTGAACTTGGGATTAACGTAATAGCATCCCCCGTTTGGTTACCCAGTATTAATGATAATGATATGGTCGAGATTATTAAGTGGGCTAGGGAGATAGGATTAGGTAGTGGTAAATTACCACCAGTGCTTATTCAAAAGTACATACCGCATAAGAGAGGTAGGAAGGTTAAGGTTAGGGTTATGACGTGGCAGGAATTCTGGGAGAGAATCAAGAAGCTGGAGAGTGAGTTAGGTGTTAAATTAACTGCTACTAATGAAGAATTAAACATACATAAAGCCCCTAAATTGCCAAAGCCCTATAATACCAATGAGGAGGTTAAGGTTAAGATAATTAGCAGGGGCATAATTAGAGGTGAGTTTCTAGGCGTAATATTACCGCTAAGAAACACTGCCATATATGACAGGGTCATCACAGTGATAGCTGACCCCCGCATGGAGAGAATACTCATCGAGAACCAGGTTAGAGTTAAAATTATCGAGAATGATGACAACATATACATTGGTAAGCTCGCCTAAAAATATGTATTGCTATATTAGTTATATATTTATAAATTAAGTTAATTTGGGTAAAATACTTAATTCGCCTTTATGTTGTTTGCTGGTATGGTTAGTAGGGTTGCTATTGTTAGTGGTTCCGGCCGTGGCATTGGTAGAGCTATTGCGGTTAGGTTAGCTAGGGATGGCTTTCGCGTCGTTATTAATTATAAGAGGCATGATGAGGAGGGTGAGGAGACCATGAGATTAATCAAGAGCGTTGGTGGTGAGGCTATCATGGTTAAGTCAGACGTGGCCACGGCTGACGGCGCAAAGGCGCTGGTTGATGAGGCTGTTAAGCAGTGGGGTTCGGTTGATGTTGTAGTTAATAATGCTGGCTTGGGCATAATGAGACCCTTTGTGGACATTGATGAGGGTTTATGGGATAAGATAATAAACACGAATCTGAAGTCGGCTTACCTATTGACTAAATTCGCGGTGCCCTACATGATTAGGAATAATTGGGGTAGGGTCATAAACATGAGTTCAATAGAGGGCATAATGGGCGCAGCATACAATGTGCCCTACGCAACGGCTAAGGCAGCCCTGATAGGGTTCACGAAGGCCTTAGCCGCCGAGTTGGCGCCCTACGGTATAACCGTCAATGCAATAGCCCCTGGTCTAGTCAGGACTAAGATGGGTATGAGCCTACTTCAGGTTCTTAACGTTAGGGAAGAGGAATGGATAAAGACTGGGACTCTTACTGGGAGGATTATTGAACCTGAGGAGGTCGCCGACCTAGTGGCTTTCCTAGTAAGTGACTCCGCGAAGAATATAACGGGGCAAGTATTCATAATAGACGCAGGAACAACAATACTACCAGCAGCACGACACTTATCAAACATGCCAAGATAAATTCACATTAGCATAAAGTCAATGTTAAAACACCCATTGTTCCTGCCTATATGCCATATCCCAGAACAGATATTCATACATGCTGGCCTGCCTAAATATGCTCAGTAACTTATTGAAGTCCCTCATTAGGTAGTCGCTAACCTCATCAATAATGGACCTAAGTCCATCAACAATACCCGCATACTCCGGGGTTAAGTAGACCGAGGCCCAATCCCTATAAACCTTAATGGGATTTCTACTCAACTTATCGGCGTGATGCCTAGCGATTTCTAGGTATGTCCAATAGCACGGCAGTATCGCCACCAAGCCCTCGTATGGACTACCCAGGGCGCATGTGGTTAGTAGGAAGTTCATGTATGCAACGTTTGTGGGGCTTGGACGCACTTTAATAACATCATCAATACTTAAACCAAGGTAATTAAGTAATTTATTATAATTCTCAAGTTCGGTAGTTACGTCAGCCAACGCCAACTCAAGTACCTTCCTCATTGCAGCGGGATTCTCAAACTTAGATGCAATTAATGCTTGGCACCTTGTTAGTGTTATTAGGTAATTATAGTCCTGAATGATGTAGAACCTGAATTTATCGAGTGGTAATGAGCCACTGAATAATTCGGTGACGAATGGGTGATTAATTATTTTACGCCAAACATCATCTGATTGACTCCTGAGAAGCTCGGTAATGCGGCTACTCATTATCATTATGATTATAGGACTTAAATTAAAGCGTTATGAGGCTTTACCACCCGCGCCCTTATTGCCCTTACTTAATGAGTCCTTCAATGCCTTTATGAGTTCCATGGCAACCTCCCTCTGTCTGTTTATGAACTTCTCATAAATCTTCCTAGCCTCGTTCTTGAACGTAAATAATACATCATCAGGCTTTAACGAACCGCTCGTTATCTCCATTAGGGCCTTCTCCATGCGTGACCTAAATAATGGATCAATAAGTTCATTTCCAGTCTTACTGAGTACGCTTATTACGGCTTTACCTAAGGGTGTCGGTATGCACTGCTTATTCCTAATTTTGAAGTATCCGCGAATTACGTTAGTGTGTATGTGGTCCTGCATTGTGGCGTCAGTGCCAATACCGTACTTCTTCATTAGCCTAAGCAACTCTGACTCTGATAGGTATGGCGGCGGCTCGGTTTCCCTCTCCTCAATCCAGGCCTTAACAATGCTTAACTCATCACTAACTCTCACCCTGGGTAGTACCTTCTCGCTGGGGCTTTCAAATGGGTATATGGTTAAGTAGCCCTTATCGATTATCTTTAGACCATCTACGCTGAACCTATGTCCAGAAATCTCAACGACTATTTTCTGTCTTTCAACACGTGCAGGGGGACTCAAGGTGGCTAGAAAGTGCCTAACCACTAAGTCGTAAATCTTCCAGTACTTCTCGTTCTTAAAGTATCTGAGGATTTCCTGTCTCGTGACACCCCTCGTTGGGTATATTGGCGGATGTGCACCATCATTACTGTCACCATGTGTTGGCTTAATACTCATGCCTAGTAACGTCTTGGCGTAATCACCATGTTCACCATGGGTAAGTTCGAGGAGTATCTGCCTAAGGCTTAATGTTGGTGGGTAAATGGTAGTCTCGGTCCTAGGATATGAGATGTACCCATGCCTATACAGCTCCTCTGCAATGTCGAGAGCTGCCTTAGGCCTAATATTAAGGAACCTACTAGCCCTTCTCTCAAGCTCTATGGTATCCAACGGAACCGGCGGTTCTATGAAATCCTCCTTGTAATTGGCGATTATAACCATAGCCCTAGCCTTACCCCTCACTAGGCTTAGTACCCTCTCTGCCTCCTGCTTATCCTTAAAGGTGCCATCATGATTAAGCGTAACTCTCACGCCATTAACATTAACTATGATATGAAGTGTGTAGTACTTCTCAGGCTTGAAGTTCTCCCTCTCAAGCGCCCTCTGAACGACCAGGTTAAGTACGGGTGTTTGGCATGGGCCATAACTAAGGAAACTGCCCCTAGCTAATGCATTCTTATCGGTCTTCTCAACACTTAGGGTTAATGCCCTCGTGAATACGGCGCCTAAGGTCAGGTCTAGGATCATCCTAGTGAAGACTCTTTTGGCGAGCCCAGGGTTTAAGCTCGTCGGCGAGTTAAAAGCCTCGATAATGTCGCTCTTAGTCACCGCCGAAAACAAAACCCTCTTAAATACTGCCCTTGGGTTTGCATTCCTTATTACCAACATTGCCTCGTAGGCTATGGCCTCACCCTCAGAATCCGCGTCTAAAGCTAAGTAAACAACACTAGCGCTCGCTCCCAAACGTGATAGCGCCCTTACGTAGCTTATGGTGTCCTCCCTAATCACGAGTATCGGCTCTGCATCGAATAGCTTCGATGGTTCTACCGAGTGCCACTTATTTAGTTCCTCGGGAAAATCAACATCCATCATATGGCCCTTAAGGCCAATACTAACCCACTGCCTACCGCCTCTTGTGAACCAATACGACTTAACACCATAAACCTTCTTAACACTTATACTACCCTGGGCTAGGTACTTAGCAATCGCCTTAGCCACCGAATCCTTCTCGGCAACCACTAGTGAGTCAATAATCATTAACTCAACACCAACTCTTTTTTCGAAACATTTATTAACTTATTAATTAATAAGCATAGCAATAAATGGTGTTGTAAAATGAGCGAGAAGAAACCAGAAGAGAAACAGGCCAGGAGACCGCCTTACCAGCAATACCCAGCATATCCACCCCCACCACCCCCGCCACCACAAATGCCACCACCGCCTCCACCCCAGTACAGACCTCCTCCACCACCGCCATACTCACAGCCATACCAACCCCCACCACAGCCGCCCCCAAGGCAGGTACCGGTCACTAGGCCCGTAACTCAGCAACCAAGGATTGAGGAGTTAACACCAAACCTAAGTAAGCTCGTGCTTTACCTAGGCATACCACTGGCATTGATAGCCATTATTTTCGTAATAACGGCCATTACACTATTCCCCACTACGAGCGATGCCTACGTTCCATACTCCTCAATAGCCTTCATGGCGTCCCTAATAACAGTAGCCGCGGCATTAATAGTAAGTTTCATAGCCATGTACCAAATAGCTATGGGTCTCGATAGAAGGTTTGAGTACTTGACGAGAATAATAAGGCAGCAGTCGTCTACGGCTCAGGTTACGACGACACCATCAACCCCGCAATACCTACCTCAACCACAGCAGAGCCCCGAAAGGATATTAGCACCTCCACCAAGGCCACCCCAGGTAAAGCCTCAGCAGCCTCAGCAACCAGCTCCGCAGGAGGAGGGTGTTGGGGAGGAACAGCAGCCACAGGAAGGTTCTGAGGAAAGCCTTAATGAGGAGTGACGTTAAAGTTTAGAACCTCATTAATCATTTCCTCCTCATCAACAACCGTGTACTTACCGAAGTAATCCTCAAAGATTTTTGCCAATCTAGTCTCCTTAAATCTACGGTCCATGAGTATTATCAAGGCCCTATCACTCTCAGACCTAAAGGCCCTACCAACCGCCTGCTTAATCCTAACAATGGCAGGCCACTGATACGTCAACTCCCAAGCTAACTTCCTATCATTTAGTCTTGCCGCAAGTATTTCCATGACGTCGTCAAGGTAATCATTGGGTTCTGGGTATGGAACACCAACAATTATTATGAGGCCAAGCAGGTTCTCACTACCAAGCCTATACTCAACACCCTCAACAAGTTTGCCACCGGCCACGGCCATTATCAATTTTTTGCGGTCGCTCCTTAGATCCTTAATTAAGTCATCGATTGACGTGCTGCCTAGCTCCATTATGTACTTAACGTTGGGGCTTAGGTATTTTCTAACGGATTTGAGTACTGTGTATGATGGGAATATTGACAGTATGGCTTTATCAGGTGTATAGGCTTGGTAAATCCTGCTTAATACATTAGCGATTTTTGCGTATTCCTCTTCGTCCCTCTCCACGTACCTAGTAGTCACTCCATCATAAATTAATACACCGTAGTTCTCAGGATTTACGTAATCCCTAAAGCCTATTCTATACTCCATAATGTCCCTATTTATGCCCAGCATACTCGTTACGTAGTCCCTAGGTGGTAATGTACCGCTCATGAGGACTACGCCATTTGCTTCATTAATCACGGGACTACTTATCACGGATGGGTCAACGCACTTATAAACTAATGAGACACCCTGCTCGTCTCTAGCCAGGAATACGCTAAACCCACTTACCTTATTTAATATGGCTCTATGGAAATCCAATAGTCGAGATAGTGGTGTGTATGGTATTGGTACACCAGCGCTCCTCTTCTTCCTAATTACTTCATAGTAGGCATTTGTTATTGCCTGGAAGTCTTCGAAGAATTGAAGAACATCGCCAAGCTCAAGGGATACCATTGTCTCCTCCTCGAGAACCTTACTCAACTTAACCATATATGTTTGGAGACCCCTCAATATCTTAATAGCTCTGTTTCTCAATTCCTCATCATCAATTAACTTTTTAACTTCAGCGATTGATGCAATGACCGAGGTTAGGGGTAAGTCAATACTATTCAATCCACTTATTGCATCAGGTAGGTTATGCGCCTCGTCTATTATTAGCACGGAGTTCCTAATATTAATATTTATTGATTCGGGCCTATTAATGCTAAATATGTAGTAATATGTCATTACGCCGACCTTAGCCATATCCAGGTACATCCTAGACACCTCGTAAGGACAGACGTTAAGTGCGCATAGGGTTGACACGTACTCATTCACGTTGCTTGCTTCATCCATTATGTGGAGCATTAAGTCATTAAGATTAATCCTTCTGATATTGGAGTAATATGGGCACTCACCACTCGACCTTAAGAGCCTGCATTCCTCGAGAAACTCCTCATACGGAAGTTTACGCGTACTAACCATGCAGCACATGTCGGGTCTATTTCTAATTATCGTGAAATCAACATCAACGCCCTTATCTCTCAATCTACGTAGTTCCCTAATTGGTGCCTGCGCCTCGTTTTTAGTTCTAATTAGAAATAGAACTTTAACACCACTCTCCTCCGCATACGCCAGTGATGCTGCCAAGGCACTCGCGGTCTTGCCAACACCTGTGGGTGCCTCAATCAATGCCACCTTACCGCTTGATAGCGCGTCATATATAGTCTTGGCTATCTCCCATTGATACTTCCTAAATGCGTCGTATGGGAAGTACCTCCTAATTAATGCCTCGATTCCTGACACTACTATATCAATAGTTTAAGGTAATTCTTGATTTAAAAACCTATGATGCGATTATTACTGAATTACTTACCCTGGTCAGGTTGATAAAGCGTTTTAAAGGTTCATAGAGCCATAACTATGAATAATGAGTAACGCTAATATATTGCTAGATAGGTTAAAGCCTACCAGGACGATATCCGGGGTAGTCCCGATTGCGATAATGGTAGAGCCCGTGGCATGCCCATTCAACTGCACGTATTGTCCAGGCGGGAGGAAGACAAACACGCCAAAGAGCTACCTCCCGGACTCACCCGTGGTCCTCAGGGCCGCCCCACTGAATTATGACCCATATAAGCAGGTCGTGGCTAGAATAAGGCAGTACGAAGCCCTGCACCACCCAGTATCCAAGGTTGAGTTAATAGTAATGGGTGGTACAGTGACGTCATTACCCGAGTCATATTTAATGTGGTTCGTTGGTAATGCATTCAAGGCCATTAATGATTACCCCCTCGTAAATTCGGGACCCGTGGATAACCCAGACATTGAGTATGAGCATAGGCGTAATGAGAAGGCTAGGATCAGGGTCGTAGCCCTTGAACTCGAGACAAGGCCTGACTTCGCAAGGCCGAGACATATAGACCTAATGCTTAGGCTTGGGTTTACGAGGGTTGAGATCGGTGTTCAATCAATATATGACGATATCCTAAGGAGGGTTAAGCGGGGTCACGGCGTTAAGGAGGTCACCGAGGCGACACAATACCTAAAGGACGCAGCGTATAAGGTTTGTTACCACATAATGCCTGGGCTCCCTGGCTCAACACCAGATAGGGATCTCGAGATGGTTAAGACAATATTCGATGACCCAAGCTTCATGCCTGACTGCGTTAAGGTTTACCCAACCTTCGTTGTTAAGGACACGGAATTATATGAGGAATGGTTAAGGGGTCTATACAGAAGTTATGATGAGGAGACCTGGCATTGGTTATTGGCTAATATCATGGCGTCAATCCCCAGGTGGGTCAGGGTTATGAGGTTTGGCAGGGACATACCACTTCACTGGGTTGTTGACGGCCCAAGGATAGGTAACATGAGGGAGGTGGTGCTTAGGGACATGGAGAAACTAGGCCTTAAGTGCATGGAGATTAGGTGCCGTGAGGTTGGCCATAAGTACGTAAAGAGGGGTCTTGTACCAACGCCGAGGAGGTTAATGATTAATAGGATTGATTACGATGCCTCAGGTGGCCACGAGGTTTTCCTGGAGGTCATCGACGAGGATGACACCCTCTACGGAATACTAAGGCTCAGAATACCAAGTAGTAATGCGCATAGGCCTGAGATTAGGATTGGTAGGGCAGCCCTAATTAGGGAGTTGCATGTTTATGGTCCCGAACTACCAATTGGTAGTAGGGCAACTGACTTATTCTGGTGGCAACACCGTGGTATTGGTAGAGCGTTGATGGCGAGGGCTGAGCACATAGCCCTTGAGGAGTTTAATGCTTATAGGATGTTCGTGATATCAGGCGTTGGCGTTAGGGAGTACTATAGGAGGCTTGGTTATAGGAAGTACCCCAGCAGTTTCTACATGTTTAAGGACCTTAGGAAATCAATATTGACCGAGAACGAAGTAAACGAGGTATTCCTAGAGAATGAGAACTTAATAATGGATTAGTATGAACAGTATCAAACTGACGCTTGCCCAGACCAGGAGGTTTGGTAGCTACGTTGATGGTATTACGTGGTTTAGGACACAGATTAAAGGTCTTACCACAGACCTAGTGGTGTTACCTGAAAATTGGGTTGGAACGAGGATACTTAGTAATGGGGAATTCAATGAATATGTTGAGATGCTTAAGGCTATTGCTGAGGATATTAATGCTTTGGTAATTGGTGGTGCTGTTTACGTAAATATCAATGGTAGGAATGTGAGCATATGCCCCATAGTCAATGAAAGGGGCCTAATCAATTACTCGGAGAAGATATACCCATCAAGGGCAACCGGTGAGAGGATGGAGATAAGTGGCGGGACTAGGCTTGGATTAGTTAGGGTTGATAATTGGAGCATTGGTTGTATAATATGCGTTGATGCCATGTATCCCGAATTAACCAGGTTATTGGCTAGGCACGGCGTAGATCTGATAGTTAACCCAAGCAGTATAAGTGTTGATAGGGTATCCCTATGGAGGAGCTTAGGTCTAATCAGGGCCTTTGAAAATTCGGCGTATTTCGCATCAGCCATGGGCACTGGGTATAAATATCCAGATGGTCGTGACGTACTTGGCGGTAGTTTTGTAGCCTCGCCAAATGGTGAGCTCGTATTAACGGTTGATCTTGGTGCTGAGGGTTTATTCACAACCGTGATTAATTACGATGAAATAGAGTATGCACGTTCCAGAAGGGGTTACGTAGATGATCTCAGGCACGATGTTTTAATAAGAAATATTTTAGTGAATATTACCAATGCTTAGGTCACCGCCTTAGCAACATCCTGACTTACAACACCCTTCCTCGCTAAGGTCCTTATTAATTGTCTAAAGGCCACGAGCCTCTGAATGTTATTGGCACCCTCGTAGATCTCCGTTATCTTGACATCCCTAAGGAACCTCTCAATACCAGTCTCATGAATAACACCAACACCTCCATGAATATCAATAGCCTTAGAAATAATCCTCTCTGCCGTCTCCGTCGCATAGAACTTCGCCAAACTAGCCACGTACTTAAACTCCTCCCTACCCTGATCAGCCAGGTGGGCGGCCAGGTACACCAGGTACCTGGCAGTCATTAACTCGGCCATCATCTCGGCAAGGCTAAATTGAATTGCCTCGAAACTGGCTAGGTACTGACCAAAAGCCGTGCGTTGTAACGAGTATTGGAAGGCCTTCTCAAAGGCTGCCTGCGCCATCCCAAGCGCCTGTGCGGCGACGCCGACCCTTGTCCTGTCATAGGTCTCCATGGCTATTATGAACCCCATGCCGACCTCCCCAACCCTATTCTCATCGGAAACCTCAACATCATCCAGGATAACCTCCATCGCATGGCTACCCCTCAAACCTCTTTTCTCAAACTTAGCACCTATTTTAAGGCCTGGCGTCCCCTTCTCAACGATGAAGGCTGTTATCCCAAACCAACGCCTGTTCGGCTGCGGTTCACTAGTCCTAGCAAAGACCATTATGTAGTCGGCAATGTCGGCATTACTAATGAATATCTTCCTACCACTAATAACCCACCTATCACCCTTCTTAACAGCCCTCGTCTGTATACCAGCAACATCACTACCACAGCACGGCTCCGTCATTGCATGGGCACCAAAGGCCTCACCCCTGGCTATCGGTGGTATATACTTCCTCTTTAATTCCTCGTTACCAAATAAGAGAAGCGGAATTATGAATAAATCATTGGTGCCGCGGATAACGGCTAAGGGCGGTGCTACCCTGCTCAACTCCTCCATTAATATTACGGCGGATACGGTATCGCCACCCTGCCCACCAAGGCTCTCGTCAATCCCAATGCCCCATAAGCCCTGCTCACCCAGCTTCTTCAGTATCTCCCTGGGCACCTCATCCTTATCATCAAACTCAAGCGCGTGCGGGGCAACCTCCCTCTCGAGAAACTCCCTAATACTCTTCCTCAGCATTTCGTGCTCTGGCTTGAATATTAATTGGTAGTCTTGGAGACTATCAAGTGGGAATACCATATGAAAATCACTTTTGGCTTTACTTTATAAGTTATCCTAGAATATAGACTTATAAGTTCATGTACTTACGTAGGTTGTGATGGAACTTAAACTCAGTAAAGATGAGATCCTTGAGAATTATAAGGATGAATTGACGGATGCCGAGATCTACGCGGCGTTGGCCAGGGTAGAGAACAACGATAAGTTAAGGGAGGAGTTACTAAAGTTGTCTCAGTATGAGGTTGGTCATGCAGAGTTTTGGAAATTCATTGCGAAGCAGGCGGGTATTGATGTTAGTGGTATTAAGCCGTCAAGATTCTCTGTGACGTTCTCGGTATTAATTAGGAGATTACTCGGTCTTGGCTTTCTCGTGAAGTTAAGGGAGAGTGCCGAGGTTGAGGCAATTAAGAGGTACGGTGAGATGGTTAGAAAGAGGGCGCTCGGCCCATACACAGACAGACTTAGGGAAATACTACTTGACGAGGTCTTACATGAGGAGGTCTTTAAGGAGGAGGCGTCGAGGTTTGAGGCATTTATTAATAATATAAGAGATGCGATGTATGGAATGAGCGATGGATTAGTGGAGGTCTTGGCAGCGGTGGCTGGTCTAGCTCCCGTAGTCACAAATCCAATACTCATAACACTAGCCGGCCTAATAGTTGGTACTGCGGGCACTCTCTCAATGGCCGTGGGGGCTTACATGTCGACGAAGGCCCAGAGGGATATTAGGGAGACCATGCTCTCGAAGATAGACATAGAGCTTGAGAACCTAGACGTGGAGGATAGGACGAGGAGGGTTAAGGATGCATTGAGTAGGATGGGTATCGACGAGAAAACAGCCAGTGAGGTAGCCCCCAGCCTATCAATCGATGTAAACATCAGCAAGAGGATAACGGAAGTAAGCGAGGTCGGCCTATCCGAGGAGGCACTCGAAAGCCCTGGCAGGTCGGCCCTATACACGGGCATTTTCTACCTAATAGGAGCACTACTCGTTATTGCGCCATTCCCACTACTTGGCCACTTAATCGGTAACGTGGGCTCACTCTACGTATCAATAATACTCGTGGCCCTGGCCCAGGCCATTAGCGGTCTACTAACGGCGATATCAGGGAGCGGCCGCATAGCGCGCACAATGATCATGAACGTAGCCCTATCCCTCGGCGCCGCGGCAGCCACATACACAATAGGTACAGTGGCCCATCAACTACTGCATATTGCCATAACCTAACCTGGCGTGCACGAGCCCCTAGAGACCCTACCTAACTCATCCCTAAAGCACCAAATGCCATTACCAGCATCAATAATGACCACCCTCAACTCCGTCAGAGCCTTATCACTAAGGATTACGTAATCCACGGATTCGGAAACCACTGGCGTTAACCCAATTATTGGCGTGTCCCTATCATTGACTAACACCTTAACATCAATATTTTCCTTAAGGCGATATATTGGAGCAATACCCGACGCAGTACGTACCGCGTAAACCTCAACATTACCACCCGAGAGGCCCAACCCAAGTCTTTGGGCAACATTCACGGGCATTAATATGTCCGGACCCAGGCCCTCAAACCCCGTATTGGCTAAGGCACAGGTAACTAATTCATTGCTTCCCTTCCTTAACATTATCCTTAACCAAGTGGTCATTCCTTCTCAATCCCCTGACATACTCATCATATGTCCCTAAATAAGCAATATATCTAATATAACCAACGAAGCCCCTGACCTCAAGCTTGGGCAATCCCCTCTTATCACTACTCGGCATCGAAATATTACCTATTCAGGGCTTAAAAACCGATTGTTCTTAGATCAAGGATCAAGATTTAAACACCCCTGTGTATAATATACAGGGGTGCTTATTTCATGCTATTCGACCTTGAGCCAAAATCGAAGAGAGAAGACCTATTCGGTAGAGATAACGAGGTAAATGCCATCGTAAACTTCATAAGGAGTAAGTCAAGGTTCCTTGCAATATACGGAATTAGGCGTGTAGGTAAGACATCGGTGCTAAGGGTCTCCCTAAATGAGGCAAGCATACCCTATTGCTACATTGATGCAAGAATGCTTGAGAATGACTTCACAAAAAGAAGACTTTACCAACTAATATCAAACTGCCTGACCGAATTATCCATTAAATGGCGCCTTGAGAATGCCATTAGGAATATCACAAGGGCAGTTCGGGGCATAAACATACTCGATAGCGGCATTGAACTTAATGTTGAGATTGATTGGAGGAACGCCCATTTGACGGACTTACTAAACGCACTATCCATGAACCTAAGCCAAATAGTGATTGCAATTGACGAAGCCCAAATACTCAGAATGATGAAGGGATTCGGCAAGATTGATTTCACACAAGTACTCGCCTATACATACGATAACCTAAATAATGTTAAGGTCGTACTAACGGGCTCCGAGGTCGGCCTACTGCATGACTTCCTCGGCCTTGATAACCCCAAATCACCACTTTACGGTAGGTTCGTCGAGGAGCTAACAATAAAACCATTCAGTAGGGGCGCATCAATTCAATTCCTAATAACCGGCTTTAGACAATACGGAGTTGAAGTAACAATAAATGAAGTACTTGACGTAGTCGATAAGCTCGATGGTATCGTAGGGTGGCTAACATACTACGGTAATGCCAGGGTACGCGGAATAAATAATATCAATGAAATTTATGAGAGGGCTATGAAACTCATAGACGGCGACTTGAAGTCACTATTAAGTAGGTCAATTTATTATGGGTTGGTGCTAGAGGCTATAGCCAGGGGTAGAAAGCACTTTAATGAGATTAGAGAGTACATAACACTAAGACTCAATAAGTACGTGGCACTAAGCGAGGTCGAGAGGGCCTTAAGCAATCTAATGAAGATGAGCATAATAACTAGGGTAGCCCATGGCGAGTACGAAATAATGGACCCAATAATAAGAATGAAATTCAGCCAGGTTTGATAATGAGCCGACTTAAGGCGGCTCTGACTAAGTATTGAAGGGCGCCCTATAGTTTTGCTTCCTCGCCTCATACTCCTCAAGATCCTTCTTAACCCTCTCATACGTGAACCTACTAATCCTACCCTCCCTATACGCCTCCTCAATCACACGCTTACTCTTCTCCTCAAGCCTATCAATAATTGGTATCCTGACACCCTTTTCCCTAGCAACCATCAGGGACTTCGGATATCCAGCATGGGCATGCCTAACAATACCCGATCCCGGGTCTACAGTGAAGACCCTGAGGGCCTTCTCCTCAGCAAGCTCAGTACCATCAACAACCATACCAAAACCAGCATGAATACTAAATCCGACCCCGACACCGCCGCCGTGATGGAAGCAAGTCCATGTGGCGCCAGCGGCAGTGTTTAGCGCGTAGTTCAGTATTGGCCAGTCACCTATTGCGTCTGAGCCGTCTAGCATGCCCTCAGTCTCCCTGAAGGGCGAAGCAACAGATCCACTGTCTAAGTGATCCCTGCCGAACCATATCGGCCCACTTAACTCGCCCTTCCTAACCATCTCACTAACGATCTTACCGAATAATGCCCTCTCACCATAGCCTAGGTAAACCACCCTGGCAGGTAGTCCCTGGAATTTCACGTATTGGTGGGCGTTCTTAATCCACCTGACTAGTCTTGGGTTTTTCTTCTCGAAGAGTGTTATTAATACGTCATCTAGTTTGTATATGTCGTTTGGATCACCGACTAGGCTTGTCCACCTGAATGGTCCACGGCCCTCCTCGAACAATGGCCTCATGTACTCCATTTGCCCTGGTATCTTGAATGCATCCTCAACACCGGCATCATATGCCTGCTTCCTTAGGTTATTGCCGTACTCGAAGGTCACGGCACCCCTGGCCTGCAGTTGAAGCATTAGTTGCACGTGCTTCTTCATTGTCTCCTTAGCCAATAGTATGTACTTCTCTGGGTCACTCTTCCTTAGCTGTTCAGCCTGCTCTACAGCGAGTCCTTGAGGTACGTAGGATAATGGGTCGTGAGCTGGTGTTTGGTCCGTGAGTATGTCAGGGACTATGTTCTCCTTAACTAACTTCTCGAGTAGGTCCACGGCATTAGCGAGGACACCTATGCTCGTTGCTTGCCTTCTCTCCTTCGCATCGAGGGCCATGTCTATGGCCTTGTCCAGGTTGTCTGTCCACGTGTCCAGGTAACCAGTATCTATCATCCTCTGTATCATCCTCTTATCAACATCAGCTATTAACGCCACACCGCCAAGCATCTTAATGGCCAATGGCTGTGCACCACCCATGTTTCCAAGCCCAGCACTAACCACTAACCTACCTTCGAGTGAGCCACCAAAGTGCCTGTCCGCTGCCGCCCCAATTGTTTCGTAGGTTCCCTGGAGAATGCCCTGGGTTCCAATGTAAGCCCAGCAACCAGCGGTCATTTGGTGGAAGCTTATCAATCCCTTGGCCTCGAGCTCCCAGAATATCTTCCAATCGGCCCACTTGGGAACGAGCATGGCATTGCTCATCAAAACCCTCGGTGCATGCTTACCGAGTTTCCAAATGGCCACGGGCTGGCCACTCTGTATCACTAGTGTGTCTTCGCTGTCCATAGTAAGTAGGGAATCCACGATGGCCTCGAAGTCATCCCACGAACGCGCGGCCTTACCCGTACCGCCATAGACGATTAGATTCTTTGGATCCTTGGCGACCGCGGGATCGAGCACGTGGAAGAGCATCCGCAGTGGACCCTCGAGTTGCCAATCACGGCTATGTACGTGAAGCTCTGTGCCGGTGATCGCGTGGACGGTCCTGGTCTCAGGGTCGTAATAACCGGCCGAGATTAATTCCTCGATGGGCCTGCCCCTGTATTTTTGAGGGACTGACATGGTGATCAAAGTATGATTTATTTATTACTGTATTTTTATTTTTCCGTATTGGTTATAATATGGGGCTAATTTAATCAAGTTTTTATACCTGGTTGTTAAGTTAATTTATTGTGAATAGGATTGGTAGGTTGTATAGGATTGATGGGGACGTGGAAGTTAGGGGTAGGATTGGTAGGCTTTATCCTGCCTATAAGCATCCGTGGGTGATCGAGCTTGGCGGTGAGGATTCGAGTAAGGTTGAGAACGAGGGAAGGGAGGGAGGAGGCCACGATAGCTCTGGTCAATAGTGGTTTTGAAAGTGATACTCCGCAGATATTATTACCAATGACTTTAGCCAGGCGCCTTGGGTTGTGGGATAAGGTCCTGGTTGAAGGTAGGATTCAGCTGTTTGGTACCGTGGCGGGCCCAACCAGGCTATACATACTGCCTTCGTCGATCTACGTGTCGATAATTGAAGACGACTATGAAACAACGCCCGTACTTTCCGATGCAGTTATTTCTGAGATTGAGCGTGAGGTTTTAATTAGTGATTACCTTGCTGGTTCTCTGGGTATTATCGTTGAGGATTTTAGGAATGGCGTTTGGAGAATCAGCGGCGATCCTAATGGTAGGGCTAGGAGGAGTTATAGACCACAGTATTGGTAATGTGTTAAACATCGTATAGCCTATAACATGTAGTGCATTGACTGGTTAGTGTTATAATGCTACAATCTAGAGTAACCTGTTTAATCTTAATAAGGTTTCTTTAAGTTATTTATGAGGGTATTGAAATTATGCTCAATCTTTATGTTTGTGAGAAGGAATTGAATTTATCAATTTAATTTTGAAATTCATCATTACTCACTACTTTATTTTGGTGGTGGTAAACCCGCGAAGAAGGCTACTGATAGGCCTAGGGCTATTAATATTATGATTATTAGTGATACTATGTAAGCAGCTATCATACGCCCAGCCCTTATCTCGGCAAACGTCTTGAACCTAGTCGTAAGCCCTATTGACATGAATGTGAGGGCGAAGAAGAAGTACCTAAATAACTCGGTCTGTGGCGTTATACCGCCAACCATGAACTTCCACGACACGGTGGCGCCAACCGTGAAACCGATGCCCCATAGTATTAACCATGTGGCTAAGTAACCAAGGACGAACTTGGGAAATCTAAACCAGATTTGCATGGCTGGAACCCTCTCTCCAGGCTTTCTCTCGATTCTAGTCACCCATATCACGGCAAGTATAAATGCCCATAACCCAATCCATATGTCAATAAATACCTTAGTCATGACTGCCGTCGTTAATACCCAAGTCTTATAAATGGCGAGACCCGGCTGGGCGCTGATTAAGGCGTCAGTCAAGGCGCCGCTTGCGGCGGCCGCG
Organism: Vulcanisaeta distributa DSM 14429; assembly: GCF_000148385.1. GTDB lineage: Archaea > Thermoproteota > Thermoprotei > Thermoproteales > Thermocladiaceae > Vulcanisaeta > Vulcanisaeta distributa. The sequence goes on from NC_014537.1 coordinate 2,315,576, forward strand.
CCATCGGTCTTAACGGATAGGCCCATCCAAGCACCAGCGGCGTAAGGCGCCCATTTTAGGAACGTAGCGGCCACGAACGGCAGTATCACCAGTTCTATTGCTGCGAATAATACTATTATTGATGCCACGGTTGCCGGCACTATTGATGGGGCGCCTATCGCCGCGGCTGTGGCTATTGCTGCGGATACACCACATATACTAACGCCCGATGCGAGTGTTGCTGACCACTTAATGTCGAGCTTGAATACCTTACAAGATATTAGGTATGAGATTGGCCAGTAAATTAGGTAGGCAGCGACTATGGCAATAAGCGATCTCTCAACGAGGCCGACAGCTAATGATATGTACCTTAACGATGAGGCACCGACTAGGGCTCCCAGGAGGACTATGGCAGTCTTTATGTACCACTCAGTCCTGGCGCCCGTTTCTAGAACTGCCGGTAACTTCTTGTAGAATATTACGTTGGATATGAATAGGCCCACGAGTAGTAGGTATATTAATATACCGTCTGCCCCCACGGGTATTGACCAGGTGATGTGAAGCTTAGTGTATTGATCAGGCGTGGCGTTGAAGTAGGCATAGCCAAAGAGCCACCAGAAACCGAAGGTTAATATGAACATTATTGTGAAACCCGCCATGAACCTCTTAACGTTATGACCCATTAACCAGGCCGCAAACGTCAGAATAACCAGTAGGAATAAGTAGAAGAAAAGAACACTAAACAACGGGCTTAGGCCCAGGTATGCCTTAGTCATCGTCAATGCCTGCCCAACAATTACTATGCTCTTTGATGGGTTAAGCCATGGCGCCGAGGCTCTAGGTACCCAACCAAGTAAGTAAATGCCGTAATACCCAGGTAATGACAGGAAGAATATGAGGAGACCAATCCACAGCGCCCACCAATCTTCCTTCTTCCATAGTGATGACCAATCAATCTTTGCCGTTGTTTGGGTCGCCATACTTATCGAGGTCTATTCATAGGTGTCAAAAATAAGACTTGTTGCACTTACTTATAATATTTATACGCGGAATAATATTTAAAAATTATAACTAGATTAACTAAATTGTTGCTGAATATTCTTAAGATTATAATAATAAATATAAATTAATTATAAGGAAGTTAAGAATATTCGGAAGTATTTCTTAAGCTTTAGCTTTATTTATTTTAACTTAGTAGAAATGCTTTTATTGAAGTAATTATTTAGTTTATTGTGAAGACCTTGGTTAAGGTTACTAGGAATTATCAGGTCACGATACCCGCGGGCATTAGGGAGAGGCTCGGGATTAAGGTTGGTGATTTGTTGAGTGTTGAGGTTGATGGTGATCGTATTATCCTTAAGAAGGTTATTCAGGAGATACCAATGATCAGGTTGGGTAGGGAGTTAACAATTGATGATATTAATAGACTCATTGAGGAGGGTTTGATGAGGAATGTCAGAGGCAGTGATTGATACTAATGCGTTGATATTTTATATAGTCGAGGATTCTAGGGAGCATGCCAGGGCTGTCGAGGTTTTAAACGACCTGAATAGGTGGTTCCTACCTCACATTGTTATTTATGAGCTGGCTTGGTTTTTTAGATCCGTTAATGTGCCGAGGGATCGTGCTACGGACATTTTAAGTAACTTAATTAACCATAGGAAGGTGGTTTTAGTGTGTGATAATGACATTATTAAATGGGTATTACGTGTGATGCGGGATGTTGGCTGGGGGCTTGGCGGTTTTAATGATCTGGTAATACTTGGGACTGCGTATGTACTTGGTAAGCCTTTATTCACGTTTGATGAGGAATTAAAGAGGAGGGCTAAGAGGGTAGGTGTTGAGGTTCTTGAGGTTTAAATTCGTGACGTAGTACTTTTAATACTATCGTCATTGTCTATCTTGTATGCGGTTTGTTAGGGAGTCCATGTATAAGTTTATCAAGGACCCTGGTGATATCAGGATCGGCGAGGTTATCAAGAGAGGTTGGGTTAGTGGTGATGTTGGTATTCTCGGTGTTCCCTGGGATGGGGCGGTAGGTACGAGACCTGGCTCTAGGCTTGCCCCTGCCAGGGTTAGGTCCTGGCTTTACTCCTCACCCTACATCTTCAGCAATGTTTCGATTGTTGATCTCGGCGATGTTGATGTGGTTGTTGGTGATCATAATGAGACTTGGCGTAGGGTTGAGGAGACGGTCAGTGAGGCGTTGGGGCTTGTTAGGGAGTTGATCGTCATTGGTGGCGACAGTACATCCTCCTACGCAGCGTTTAGAGGCTTGAGGAAGGCAGTTAATGATGGGTTGGCGTATGTCCTACTTGATGCTCACCCCGATGTTAGGGTCATTACCGAGGGTCTGACGAGCGGGCAGGTCGTTAGGTGGATTAGGAGTGTTGACCCAAACGCCTATATAGCCATAATCGGCGTTAGGACTTATTCAAACGCACCATACCTATTTGATGAGGCTAGGAAGTTAGGTATTACGGTATACACGATTGATCAGGTGGACTCCATGGGCATTAATGCTGTGGTCAGCGAGATTGTGAGTAATACTAACAATAGGGTTGTTCACCTGAGCATTAATCTTGATGTTGTCGACCCAGCATTCGCACCCGGCGTCAATAGCCCATCACCTGGTGGCTTCACGTCAAGGGAGGTAATTAGACTTGTTCGCGAATTAAGCATTAGGTTAAGGCCCAGGGTTTTTGATATTGTTGAAGTCACACCGCCCTTTGATGTTAATGATGTGACGAGTATGCTCGCCTCTGCGATAATAGTCAATGCCATATGGATTAGTAAGACGTGATTCGCATTGATATCAAGATATCTTAAACCTAAATAATCAGTAATGATTAAGCTTTAAACTATTTGTGGACAATTTCCTATTGGTGCTATCTTCATTATTTCGTTTAAGGCATGGGCTATTTTCCATTTCTGCTCATTACTTTTCACGTTTTCATGTCTCCTACGGAGTACCTGAATGATCTGAATCCTTATATCACAATTCCTTACCACTAATGCCTTCAGGGTAGCCCACGTTATGACAACCTCATACCTCTTACCATATTGCCGTATACGGCATGGCTCACCATCAACAATATCTTCAAGCACACTCTTTAACTCGTTGTAAACGATATTTGCCTCATCTTCATCAAATGTGTAGTATATTAATTCCATCGAATTTTTAGATATAACATGTAGACTAAGTTCTATTCCAAAACCATTACCTTCATCTCACCAGGTCTCCAGTTTATTTCCTGCTGTGCAATTTGTCTTATCTCCACCCATTTATCTATGTTTAAGGCATCTAGAAGATCTTGCACTTCGGGCGGTAACACATTTATGATCCTTCTAGCCAATTCAATGGCATTAGAGCAACAGTAGGTTATCATGATTATGCCATGCTGATTAGGGTTAGGCTTCCAATGCCTTAATCCTATTCTACGTAATATTGATTCCCACTTCTTATATTCTGTGGTGGAGATCATGATAAACGGTCTTTTCACTCCCCTATACTCGTAATTCTTCGCGCTCCCGTCGCCTAATATTGCCGTGAAGAGAAATTCCATTAACTGCCTATCGTTAAAGTTCTTTCTAACCATTTTAAATATGCCCTTCTTAAATGATAAGTAGTTATTAGCCCTCAACCACCACATAATCATAATGTTATCTGCATTAATATTTACGAAGGGTATGCGTACATAAACCTCGCCCGGATAAAGCATTGCCCAAAATAATGCTTGCCAGGGCTGCGTAGTAGTCATGTATGGTCTGCCCTTGCTTATGCCCTCATCACTTACAGCAAAGCCGGCTCGTAATGCTGTGAGATCCTTAATTAAATCTTTGTATCTCTTATTAGGTGCTAATGAACTGAAGATATTTGGCACGTTAATAATTACGCCATTAATGTTACTCAGCACTATTTTAATCGTCATTGCCCCATTAACTTTATCAATGTGGATTATAACATGTTTTCCATATATCCTAATAGTTGGCTCCAACGATTTACCAAGGATAATTTCAGCTTTACCACTTATTACGGCTTTAATTAAATTCTGAACCTCAATACTCACGTACTTAATCCAATAATCCTTAAATTCATTAATATGGTATATTACCTTATTAATTACCGTTAATAATTTATCGATGGCATCACTATACTTATCCTTAAGTGATACAACCCTCTCCTTAATAATTTCCCATTCCTTCCTATTACCATCTATCCAATAAGCATTCCAAACTCTTAATTCTATTAAACGATTAATTGCTTCAATTAATAAGGTAATAATATCTTTAATTAGACCTGGATCTTTAACTTCTTCACCACATCTATACCTTAAACCCTTTCTTTTAATGCCATAGCAAATTCTATTCCTCCTAAGTAGCTCCTCATTTATATCACTCTTTAAAATGTTATAAGTTACTTGGTCATTAACCGCCACATCCTGGTCTGAGCAACATCTCTCATTAAAAGCCATCACTATTATTAACCAAACTAACTTTTAAGGTACTTAAATTATAATTATAATAATTATTGTTAAAAATTAAAATTTAGAATTTTAAAAAGAGAGATATTGCTGATAACGCATTTACTTTATGTATTTCCTTAATCTATTCTCAGCTTCCTCCCAATTCAGTACATTCCAAATAGCGTCTATGTAGCCGTTCCTGTTAGAACGATATTGGAGGTAATATGCATGTTCAAATTCATCGACTATCAGTAGGATTGGTAGCTCGGCAATGTGTTGGTTGTAGTGGTTTTCGAAGGTTGTGAATTCGAGGTTCCCGGTCTCTGGGTCGTAGTATAGTACGGTCCATCCACAGCCTGGCAGGGACCTCATGACCTCCGTGAATAATGCCTTAAACCTATCGAAGCTCCCGAATTGCTTCTTTATTAAGTCGCCGAGGTAGCCGCCTGGTGTTCCTCCGCCCTTTCCTGGTGGTGCCATTGAGTACCAGTATAGTGTGTGGAGTTTGTGGCCGTTTACGTTGAAGAATAGACTTCTTAGTAATCCCTGTATGTCATAGCTTGTTACATCACCCTTAATTATCTTCTCAAGTCTCTCGATTGTTGCGTTGGCACCGTTTACATAGCCCTTATGATGCCCATTATAGTGCACATCAATTACTTGACCGCTTATGTGTGGTTCAAGGGCGTTTATTGAATATGGTAGTGGCGGCAGTTCGTATCTTTTGAAGAGTGTTGCTGGGAGGCTCATCAAACCCTTGTGCGGGTTGGACTTATTAAATATTGTCTTTTCATTATTTTGGCTGGGGTTGGTAAAGTGCTAATGGTAATTCTGTACATAATTGCTGGATTCTTCTCAGTACTTATTGGTGGTTGGCTCTTTACCAATGCGATGGAATACATAAGTCATAGGTATGGGGTTGGAGCATCCTTCGTTGGTGCTGTGCTATCACCCATCTTAACATCACTCCCTGAGCTTATGGTCTTCCTGGTTGCTTTCCTGATTTACGGTGGTGTGTCCGGTGAGGATGTTGCCGTGGGCACGGTGATTGGAGAACCTTTTGTGGTATCTACTATTGTATACCCAATGATCTTTATTATCGCTATCATAGGATTTTACCTGCGTTACAGGAGCGACGTGGTTCTTGAGGTCGATAAGGTATTGGTGACGCCGTTTATTGTGGTTGTAGTGTTCTTCCCCACGGTTCTCTTACCAGCCTTTATTAATTCGCTCCAGGTTAGGTTAGTAATAGCGGTTCTTTTACTTGCAATTTACCTATCGTATATCTACATAATGAGGGCTAAGCAGGGCTTAGCTATTGAGGATTATGAGGGGCTTTACGTGCTCAGGATCGTTAGGATATCAAGACTTTGGGAATGGCTTTTACTCATGATTCAGCTTGCTGTTTCCGTAGCCTTACTATTTATGGGTTCTAGGGCTATGGTTGCGGGGATAATTGAGTTGTCACGTAGTTCCATGCTTGATGTGATGGGTTTATCGATAATAATCGTGCCTACGGCTACGGTGCTGCCCGAGTCAATAACCGCGGCTATATGGACCTTGAGGGGGCGTGATACGATGGCTGTTGCCGCGTTAATTGGTGAGAAGGTGCTTTACTCAACCGTGTACCCAGCCATAGCCCTAATCGTTACTAGGTGGTCTCTTAGTATTGAGGCTTTGATTAGCGTTATCGTGGTTGAGGCAATATCCTCTGCAATGCTATACCACGTCGTTAGGGGGAGGCTTACCTGGGACGTGGCGGTAATGGGGCTTCTTGGTTATGTAATTTACATACTTATCTTGATACACCGTATTTAATGGCCATGGATTATTACCGGCCCCATCAGTAACATGTCAAGGCCCATTAGCATTAATAGTTCGAGTGGTATTAGGTTTAGGAGTATCATTAATGGTATTAACGAAACGTATTGATTAAGTAATTCCTCAAGTTCCTCGTCATTTATATTGTTTATTTTGCTGATTATTCTTTCTGATATGCTTTTCAGCTTCTCATAGGCCTTTTGCGCCTCCTCAAGACCTGTTGGCGTTAAATCAAAGGCCTCCTTCTTAAATATAAGGCCCCTTTTAACCCTCGTAACTAACTTATCGTGCTCAAGGTACTGAAGCTCCTCGGTAACCTCCTTAATATCCCTCCTCAGGTAGTATGCTATTTCCTCAGCGGTTAATGGTCCTCTTTCCCTAATTAAGATGAGTATTTGCTCGCCTAATGATAGATTCATTACTAATCCTTAAATCTAGGACATAATAAGTCTTGCTCACTAAAGGGAATTAGGTATGCCGAGGGCTAGGCTTGGCCGTGTTTGGGTTGGGGATGGCGAGCCTGTTAGGTTGGTCGGAGTTATTAATGTCAGTCCTGAGTCCTTCTTTAAGGGTTCAGTGAGGAGGACGGTTGATGAGGCGCTTAAGGCTGCTGAAGCCATGATCTCTAGCGGCGTTGACGTAATTGATGTTGGTGGGATGTCCACGGCGCCGTATAATAAGACCGTGATCAGCGTTGATGAGGAAGTAAGTAGGGTCGTGCCGGTGATTAAGGCCTTGAGGAGGGAGTTCCCTGAATTAACGATATCCGTCGATACATTTAGGTCTAGAGTCGCTGAGGAGGCGTTGAACGCAGGCGCCAACGTTATTAATGACGTCACTGGATTGAAGGGTGATGGTGATATGGCCCGCGTAATATCTAATCATGGAGCGTCCGTAATAATCATGGCAAGGGAAAGAGTACCGGGTCAGGGCGGTGACCCTGTTAGCAGGACGGTAGGCGCACTGAGGGAGAGCTTAGAAATTGCGTTGGGTAATGGCATTGATGAGGGTGGTATTGTTATTGACCCAGGTATTGGTGCATGGCCTCCACTGAGCATGGATCCAATACTTACTGGTGGTGAACCGTTAAGGGGTGATTACATACGCGGTGATAATACCTACCCGTGGTATTCCTGGGACTCGATAATTATAATGAACATCAATAAGATAAGGAGTGAATTAAATAGGCCCGTCCTTGTTGGTATTTCGAGGAAGTCGTTCCTTGAGAGGTTAATGCGTAGGAGGGCGCCGCCTGAGGAGAGGTTATTTGCATCGGTATCTGCCGAGGCCATTGCTGTGCTCATGGGCGCTGACGCTGTTAGGACGCATAATGTTAGCGAGAGTAGGGATGCCATTAAGGTTGCTGAGGCACTTAGATTGTGCTTAAATAAGGATTCCTCTATGTGCAGTAATGAGTTAGTAAAACTCGTGGATGTAGGTAATCGTTAAATTTATTGATTAACCATAACTATCGTGGACAATACTGATGTTGCGAAGGAGGCTGCGGCTAAGGAGGCTCTTAAGTATGCCAGGAGTGGTTACGTCATCGGTGTTGGTACTGGGTCCACGGCAATGGTCTTCCTTAGGGAACTTCATAGGCTAATAATTAATGGGGTCATAAATAATGTACTCTTGGTACCAACATCCACGGAGACTGAGATTGAAATAGTGAGGTTGGGGTTGGCTAATTTATTACGTTATCCCTGGCAGGTTGATAGAATCGACGTCGCCGTTGATAGTGCAGATGAAGTTGATAGGAGGAAGAACCTAATTAAGGGTGGCGGTGCTGCCCTGACCAGGGAGAAGATAATTGACTATTGGGCTAGGGAGTTCATAGTGATCATTGATGAATCGAAGGTCTTTGATTCAATACCGAGTAAGCACCCGATACCCATTGAGGTTATACCCTTTGCCTGGTCTATAGTTAAGGCAAGACTTGAGGAGTTGGGTGGTACGGCTGAGCTTAGGTTTGGCAGTGGTAAGAGGGGGCCGGTGGTGACTGACAATGGTAATTACATAATTGATTATATGCCCAGGGCCGTAGTGAATATTGAGGATTTAGAGAGGACCATTAAGGAATTACCTGGCGTAGTTGAGGTTGGGATATTTAATGGCAGGAGGGTTTCCAGAGTAATAATTGGTAAGGCTGATGGATCGGTGATTACGATGGATTAACTCTCAGGTTAATAAGGCTTGAAAGCTCATCAATCGCACCCACCAACCTTGTTATTGCCTCATTATGCGACTGAGCCCCTGCAACGTACTTATTAATCACATCATAAATACGGGTAGTCATCCTACCGCAATTCCTACATGCATTATTAGTGCTAGCCACCATGTAAGTATCGTAGGCTAATATGGCTATTAATTGCGCAACTAATGAATTAATTTCGTGAAGCTTTATTGCGGAGTTAGCGCTCATGGAGTTAACATCCTCCTGAAAGCCGCTTGTTGGTATGTTCTGAACCGTGGATGGCGTTGATAATTCCCTAAGTCTCGCTGATAGGGCAGCAGCCGTGTATTGCGTTAGCATTAAGCCAACGCGCCAGGGACCATTGGCTAGATAATTACTGACGCCATTTATTTCCCTCCTAAGCAATTGCGCTACTTGTCTCTCAATTAAATTGCCAAGCACGGCTAAGGACGTATTAAGTAGGTCTGTTGATAGGGCTATGTACTGTCCGTGAAAGTGGCAGGTTGAGTAAACACTATTATTGATTATTATTGGGTTATCACTAACCGAGTTAACTTCATTTAACACATTGCGTAATGCCCAAGTAAGTGAATCAAGTACTGAGCCTAATACCTGGGGCATACACCTGATTGAGTATGGGTCCTGAACCCTACCACTGGTATTCACGTTCTTACTATCATTTAGTAATTCACTCATTACCCTGGCAATCTCCGCTTCACCCCTATGCAGTTTGGTTGCGTTTGCCTCGACGCTTAACGGTGCAATACTCGCCCGCGAAGCCTCAATAACCAGCGCCATAACAGCCACGGCAGCCCTCAATAACTTATAAGAATCCCAAATACCCAATGAAGCCACTGCAGCACTATAGCTAGTTCCGTTAATTAATGATAAAGCCTCCTTATAACTAAGCCTTAACTCCTCAAGACCAGCCAACTTAAGAGCCTCAGCGCTGGGCATTGCTTTACCTTGGTATTTAACGAATCCTTTGCCCAGCAGGGTTAATGCCATGTGAGCCAATGGCGCCAAATCTCCCGAAGCGCCAACTGAGCCATACCTAGGAATTAATGGCGTTATTTTCATGTTCAGGAAATCGATTAATCTCTCCACGACAATACCCCTAATCCCGCTGTATCCCAGAGATAATTGGTGGGCCCTAATCAACATCGTTGCCCGAACCCAATCATCAGGCGCATAATCACCAACACCCGTTGAATGATCAATGAGCATCTCTAGCGAGTACTTTGCCACATCCTCAGGATTAACAGTCACATTGTATAGGTCACCAAGTCCCGTATTAACGCCATAAATCCTTACATTACCATGAATAAGCTCCTCAAGGATCCTCCGAGACCGCTCGACCGCAACTAAAGCATCACTACCCACCCTAACCTCCTCATAATTCCTAGAAACCCCGATTATCTCCGTTAAAGTCAAGAACTTACCCATTCCGATGCTTACGACCATACGTATGAAATCAAAGAATAGATCTATTAATTTATTTTCCTAAATATAGTTATTTAAAACCTTAAATAATTAATAGACCTATTACCTAACCCATCCTTAAGTCCAAACATCTACATCAACTTCATTGCTTGCTATAAATACATTAATAAAATAATTGATTTTTATATCATTATTTTTATTAATATTCATCATGTTACTTATTTCTTTAAGTTAAATTATTTATGCAACTTTTACACTATCTTTAGTCTCTTAAATGTAAGATTTAATGCTATATAAATGCTAGTAATGATACAATATTAAAATATATAATTACATATTATAAAATTTATAAATTGATAAAAATAATTCAGGCCGTATGGCTGAGGACTTCGGGATTAGGACCGATAGGGAGTTACGTAGGGCCTTGGATAGGCGTAGGTTATTGTTTCTCTCAATAGGTGAAATAATTGGCGCAGGTTGGTTGTTTGCACCAATGTATGCCGCATCGTATGCAGGAGGTGCTGCCTTACTAGCTTGGATAATAGCTGGAGTAATAATACTTCTCATAGCATTCGCTAATGCCGAGATCGCCTCTGCAATACCGAAATCCGGCGCCCTCGTTAGATACCCACATTATGTATTTGGTGGCTTTGCAGGTTTCCTACTTGGTTGGTCTTATTTCTTAGCAATAACGGCTGTACCACCTACGGAGGCCTTAACGGCGACCAGATACTTATCATTCTTCTTCCCACAGTTATATAACACATCTACGGGCACATTAACGGTACTCGGATACGTGGTTGCCTACCTATTTCTTGCCTTGTTCGTTTATGTGAATTACATGGGCGTTAAGGCTGTTGGTGATGTTGTCTATGGCGTCGGTTGGTGGAAGCTTTTGATACCTTCAATAACCGCGATAATAATGATAGCCTTGGCCTTCAACCCGGCCAACTTCACCGCAGGGGGCGGCTTCATACCAACAAGTGGTACCGCGCCATACACAGGCTGGGCAGCAGTGTTTTACGCAATGCCCACCGGCGGCGTTTTATTTGCTTACCTTGGTTTTAGGCAAGCTATTGAGTATGGTGGTGAGGGTAGGAATCCCAGTAAGGATATACCATTTGCGGTCATAAGCGCGATCTTAATCGCGATGATTATTTACATGCTACTTGAGCTTGCATTCATAGGTGCGATTCATTGGGACGTGATTGGCATTAAGGAGGGCGCATGGTCGGCATTGAGGACATCCTCAATATCTAAGGCACCAATAGCTCAATTACTTGAATCACTTAAGTTCGTTATTCCCGCAGCGGCCGCCCTCCTAACGGCCTGGGTTATCGTATTTCTAACCGATGCTGTGGTTTCGCCTGCAGGCACTGGTTTCGTATCCACAGGGGGCGCAACGAGGGCTCTCTATGGTGTTGCTGCTGATGGTTATTTACCATCATGGTTCCTAACTTTAAGCCGAACTAAGATACCTAAGTGGTCTCTCATCACAATAGCGATACTTGGTGCTCTATATCTATTACCATTTCCGACTTGGCAATCAATAGTTTCATTTACTACAGTTGGTAGGGTGCTCACGTACATGGTAATTGGCGGCATAGCTGTGCAAGCATTGAGAAGGACGGCGCCCGAGCTTCCTCGAGCATTTAAGCTATGGGCCATGCCAGTCTTAGCTCCACTTGCCACACTTGCAGCATCCCTTGTTATTTATTGGTCTGGATTTGGTACAGTGTCTAAGTTCTTCTTAGCGGTGTTCATAGGGTTGCCCATATACTTTGGTTATTATGCGTATAAGAGATTGAATGTAAGGCTCCCCATCTCATTGACTCTGGGGCTTATCGATGCCGTGGGTATAGCAGCATCCTTCTCCTACTTCTATGGTTTAACCAAGGGGCTAAAGGTCTATAATGATATGGGGTTGTTCATGTACATTATAGTCACAGCCTTATTAGTATACATCAGCATGGCCGTGCTTTATTACCTAGGCAGTGAATATTTAAGAAAGGAGTTCAGGGCTGGTGTTTGGTTACCCACCTACATGATAGTGATCACGGTGCTTTCTTATTACGGCTCCTTCGGTCTGCACAAAGTCATACCGTTCCCCGTGGATACGGTGATAGCAGCGGTGGTTACGTTAATATTCCATTACTGGGCTGTTTATAGTGCATTTAGAACTAAGGCCATAGATCAAATAATCGAGGAGATGAAGAAATAAATAATATAATCATTAATATAGCGTTAAAACTAAAAATTGCGACTTTTCTTTATAATATATTATGGGCATAAACATCAGTAATGGTGGCATGGTCGATTTAATGTCTCTTATTTGGGAGGCTTGGGAGTTCATTAAGAGGATGGAGTTGTTGGGTTACGTGATTAGGACACCACTGTACAGGTCGGAATACTTATCGGGTAATGACCTCAACGTTTACTTGAAACTGGAGAATTTACAGAGGAGTGGTAGTTTTAAGGTTAGGGGTGTGATCTTTGCGGTACATAAGTACATGCGTGAGGGTTATGAGCACTTCCTGACGGTATCCACGGGAAATCATGCCGTTGCGTTGGCATACGTGGCCAACATACTGAGGGTCAAGGCCACGGTGGTTGTTCCGGAGACAACGCCAAGGTCTAAGGTTGAGGATATGGAGAGGTACGGCGCTGAGGTTATTAAGTATGGCAGATCATACGTGGAGGCCGAGAAAAGGGCCCTTGAGATCGTTTCAAGTAACCCAAGGATTAAGCTTGTACACACATTCAATGATCACTACATAATTGCCGGTCATGCAACCATTGGGCTTGAGATACTTGAGGAACTGCCCAACGTTAACGCCATACTTATACCACTTGGTGGTGGCGCCTTACCGGCTGGTGTGTCTTACCTAATGAGGCATATTAAACCTGACGTAAGGGTTTATGGGGTTCAACCTGAGAGTGCGCCGTTTTACGTACTATCTCTTAAGGAGGGTAAGCCCGTGGTGCTAAGTGATATTAAGACAATAGCTGATGGACTCGCCTCAAGACCTGGCGAGATACCCTTTGAGTACATAAGGCGCTATCTAGATAATGTACTCCTAGTCAGTGAGGGCGACATTGAGAGGGCGATATACCTATTATTGAAGTATGAGCACGTTGTGGCAGAGGGGGCTGGCGCCATAGCCATAGGACCCATAATCAATGGCGACCTAATAAGGAGACTTAATCAACGTGGTGCCTACAACGTAGTTGCCATAATAACCGGTAGCCACATTGATATAGATAGGCTAAGGAAAATACTTGAAAATGCCTATGATAAACATTGACTTATTGCTTTTATTCCCTCCCTTATGGCTTCCTCGTTTTCCTTTGCGAAAGTCAACCTTAAATGATCCCTACCACCTTCCCCAAAGGCCGACCCTGGCACTGCTGCTACATGGCATTGCCTGAGTAGCTTCATTACAAAATCCACATCACCCATACCAAGTCTCTTAAGGTATGGCTTTAGATTTGGAAACATGAATAAACCCGCCCTCGGCTTTACCACAATCACATCGGACAAGTACTCCCTGATGGCTTTATACATGGTTTCCATCCTTGATTTGTAGATTGGTAGGGTCTCACTTAGGTACTTCTCCTTATACTTCCTGAGATATAGCAACCCCGCATACTGGGCTGGTGTTGGTGGATTTAGGTTCGTGTACTGCTTAACCCTGTTGAATACCTTTATGAAGTCTTCATGAGCAATCACATAGCCTAATCTCCATCCCGGCATTGCCGGATCCTTCGAAAACGTATTCAGTGCAATGACATTCTCAAGACCATACCTAATGGCGTATGTGTGAGAGCCCTCGTAATAGAGGTGCCTATATGCCTCATCATATATGAGGAACGCATCATAGTCACGGACTAAGTCAATTAACAACTTAATCATTGATTCACTCAGGACCCTGCCCGTTGGGTTATCTGGATTGACGGCTATTACCGCCTTAACCCTCCTATTCATCACGGCCTTAACATCCTCCTCGCTCGGCTCCCAACCAAGCTCCTCCCTCGCCCTAACCCTAACAACCCTACCACCCAGGTAATTAATGACTGGTTCGTACATTAGGTATGTTGGGTCGAAGAGTACGACTTCATCACCCTCATCGATTATAGCCATGAGAGCCGCTAGTATAGCCTCGGCAGAACCTGCGGTCACTGAAACATTGACATTACCTACCTTAACCCCTGAGTACTTTGTGTAGTCTTCGGCTATTGCTTCTCTCAGTTCCTCAATACCACTACTTGGCGTGTACATGCTATATTCGAAGGGTTTCTCGAGGAGCTCCCTCGTAAACTCAAGGAGCAAATCTCTACTGGGCGGAAGGCCAGGCTGACCAATATGAAACTCAAAAACCCTAACACCAAAACCCCTAAGCCTAACAACCTCCTCATTAACACCCCTAATTGCGGATCCAGGGAATGCATTGCTCCTTGTTGAGACCCTCACGGTACGTAGGGAATAGTACGTGTTTATAAAGGTTACTCTTGTTAAATATATTCCATTATATTTTACTCATTATATCTATATACTTTAAGCCACTACCCGTTAGTACTATCACGACTTCATCATCCTTACTTAGATAATTGCTATTCAGTAACTTCATATAGCCAGGGAGAACTATTGCACTGCTTGGTTCGATAATGAACCCCCTCCTTAGTAATAACTTCCATGATTGCAGAAGCTCATCATCCATAATCACTAGCACATCACCATTACTTCTCCTGATGGCGTTGACCAACTGCTCAAGTCGTGGTGGATTAGATACTCTAAGTGCATCTGCAAGTTTCGTTGGCTCCTTCATGGATTCACCATGCATCTTCTCATAAAGGCTTGCAAATCCCTGGGCCTGTACAGCGTATAATCTCGGCATCTTATTAATGAGACCGAGATTCAACAGCTCGTTAAAGCCAATCCATAGGCCGAGGAGTAACGTACCCGCTGATACTGGAAGAACTACTGCATCGGGGACATGCCCTAATTGATCAAGCAATTCGTATGCCAGGGTTTTCGTACCCTGCAAAAACCAGGGGTTCCATGCATGCCCAACGTATACTTCACTAGGTCCTACGGAGTCAATGGCCATTTTACCTGCCTCAGCCCTAGAAGGAGCCTCGATTAACTCAGCCCCCAACGACCTTATAAGGCTCTTCTTACCCTCAGGCGCGTCCCTAGGTACGTATATCCTAGCCTTAATGCCAGCCGCGGCTGCGTATGCCGCTATAGAGATCCCAGCATTACCACTTGAATCCTCGACCACAGCCCTAGCGCCAAATTCAAGGGCCTTAGACACGGCGACGGCAGAACCCCTGTCCTTAAACGAACCAGTTGGATTGAGATACTCAAGTTTTAGATAAACATTCTTACCGAGGAAGGATGCATTAATCAACGGTGTAAGACCCTCACCAAGACTAACAAAGGGCCTTGCAGGTATTACACTGGAGAATCTCCATAAGTCCCTACGCTCACTAAGTGTGAGCCTTAAACCATCAATGATCAAATCAAGTGGGCCACCGCACTTAGGGCATCGCCAAAACCATGAAGATGCCTCAGTAGTATAACCGCACCTTAAACACCTATACCACACCCTCATACATTGACTTATTAATTCATGCATTAAATTAATTTTTCGTAAACAATGGATTTACTGCTACGTTTCAGTCATGGACGTAAATGAACCTATCACGTTCCACCTTCTTTACAAAACCATACCTCATAAATTGTATTATCTCACCATTACTTACCTGCTCCACCCCCGGCTCCGCAAGCCCCACATCCTCAACGAGCTTTAAGTCCTCAGGCCTTACAACTCTCATCGGCAACCCATTGGGTGGTACCCATTGGATTATTGGAGCATTAACCCTCCTGGCGCTCTCAAGGTCCCTGCTATGTATCCTGGCGGTTAATGAATCACTGCCCTTACTCATCACCTCTATGTTCGCGAGTTCCATCAGTCGAATTACTGAGCCGGGGCCCGCCTTATCATAATCTGATTTACTTATGAATACCGTTATCTCATTATTGATAGGTTTTAGAGTTAATGTCCTAAATCCACGCTCTGGGTATGATGGGTGCATTGGTAGTTTAGCCGTTAACTCCTCCGTAACCCCCTCAATTATTACCTTGATGGGGTCTATCACGGCCATGTACCTATTAGCCTTTGGTTCGATTATCTTCCTATTCTCAGCAAATAGGTTTGCTGAGGATATCGTGGCATCCGTGGGCTTAACACCGACTTGCAGCATTATATTCCAAATGGCCTCTGGCTGAATACCCCTATTCCTAAGGCCTGCGAGTGTTGGTAACCTAATGTCGTCCCACTTAATACCAAGCGCCTTTAACTTAGTCTTACTTAATGTCATGCCCACAATCTTAAGCCTACCAAAATGAATAGCCTCGGGCTGCTCCCAACCCATATGCACATAAATGAAGGATTGCTTAATGGTATTTACCGAGTGCTCCTGAGCCCTAAGTATATGTGTTATACCCATTAGGTGGTCATCGACAGACACGGAGAAGTTATACGTTGGCCAAACAATGTATTTAGAACCAACCCTTGGGTGTGGGTACTTAGTCGTGTCTATGATCCTCATGGCAACCCAATCCCTAACGCTTGGGTCTGGGTGCTGAAGATCAGTCTTTATCACCATGACCGCCTCACCCTCCTTATAATGACCCTCAAGCATTCTATCGAAAAGCTCAAGGTTAACGCTTGGGTCAGCATCCCTATTCTTACAGGGCTTACCGGTTACCTTAGACTTTTTCCAATCATCAGGTGTGCACCCACTATCCTTAGCAGCAACGTAGGCACCACCCTTCTCAAGAATCTTCCTAGCAATTTCATAGTAAATCCCCAATCTATCTGACTGTATATACTCCTCATCCCACCTAATACCAAGCCACCTCAGGTCCTCCTTAATTGCGTCATAGGCCTCAGGAAGCGGCCTCTTGGTCCTTGGGTCGGTATCCTCAAACCTAAGTATGAACTTAGCCTTCTTACCCAAGCCCTCATATTTTAGTTTATATGCATAATTTATGATAGCCGGCCTAGCACTGCCCAGGTGAAGTACGAAGTCAGGGTTTGGAGCGAACCTTAGGGTTATCACTTCATACTTACTATCATTGGGTAGTGGTGGCAAATCCTCAATTCCCTTCTTATAGGTCTCAACCTTCCTCTCCCCAAGGGCCTCAGGCCATTTACTCATTAGTAGATTTCTTTGTTCATCAATGCTTAGGGAGTTCACGTAATCGATGACTTCCTTAACGATTTGGGCGACTTCCTTGGCCATGGGCCTAAGTGATGGGTCCTCAGCAAATACCTTAGAAATTACTGCATTCATACTTGCCTTTCCATTGAACTTTACGGCATTGATTAATGCATGCTTTAGGGCAATGTCCTTAACCCTATCCTTGTCCACGGACACGCTAGTTAGTTAAAATGGAATCTTTTTAAACATACGCTAAGCGATTGCATTATGGGTAAGGTCTCCTTACTCATTGGTCCAATTAGGCAACTGGTTACTGCTAAATCAATGCCCTGGAGGTACGGAGACCCAGTATTAGTTATTGAGGATGCGGGTATTGCCATTGAGGGCGATAAGATAGTAGATGTTGGCTCGTGGAACTCCATCAGCAGGAAGTATGAGGGTAAGTGTAGGGTCTCTGCTGAGGAATCCCTGGTAACGGCTGGTCTTGTGGATCCCCATACGCACCTGCTCTTTGCTGGTTCTAGGGAGGATGAGCTTGAGCTTAAGCTGGAGGGTGTCCCGTACGAGGAAATACTCAGGAGAGGTGGTGGTATCTACAGGACTGTTAATGCCACGGTTAGTGCAACGGATGATGAACTTAAGAAAATCCTACTTAGTAGGTTATTTGAGGTTACGAGGTACGGCACAACCACGATAGAGGTTAAGAGTGGTTATGGAATTGATCCAAGCCAGGAAATTAGACTTCTCAGGATAATTAATGAATCGTTAACAAGCGCGCCCATAGATGTTGTATCAACGTATTTAATTCATGTACCGCCGAGAAACATGGATAGGAGGGAGTACATCAATGCAGTAATAGGTTCTCTTGATGAGGCAAAGAAACTGGCGAGGTTCATAGACGTGTTCTGCGATGAGGGAGCTTTTACGGTTCAGGAAACCAGGGACATCCTTAGGGAAGCATCGAAGAGGGGTTTCGGTTTAAGACTTCACGCCGATGAAATAGCCTATATTGGGTGCAGTGACTTAGTTAAGGAATTTAACGTTGTATCACTCGATCATCTACTGAACTTACCTGAGCAGAACGCTAGGTCAATTGCCGAGAGAGGTTCAGTAGCGACTCTATTGCCCATAACAATACTTTCACTAATGAGTAGTAAGAGACCGCCGGTCAAGGCATTAAGGAATGCAGGTGTACCCATGGCACTTGGTACTGACTTTAGTCCGAACTCCTGGTCCTTAAATATGCAGTACGCGATGGAGTTAGCCACATACCTACTCGGTATGACTCCTCTTGAGGTCTTAATGGCGGCTACGGTGAATGCCGCATATAGCCTAAGCCTTAGGGATAGGGGTGTTTTACAGCCTGGTTACTTGGCGGATATAGTCATTTGGGATATACCTAATTATAGATGGTTAAGTTATGAGTTGGGTAGGAATAAGGTATTAACCGTTATAAAGAGGGGTGCGGTACTTGAGTCAACGCTGATGGGTACCGTGATTAGTAAAGAATGTGCTTGAAAGCTTTATTTATCTACATATCAGGGCTTATTAATGACCATCAATGGAGGTTAAGCTTGACCCTGAGGAGGAGTACGTAGTAATGCCATTAAGCATCTTGGAGAGGATTTTGAGGTATGCGATGGTTGTTTGCCAGGAGCATTGCCCAGCCGGTAGGGATCCGGCAACATGCCCATACATAGTTAACTTAACAAGGCAGGTTGGGTTGAGCCCACCACCCTGCATTAATGATTATGGTGAGTATAGGCTCGAGACGTTTAAGGTCTTGATTAAGGATTTGGAGCGTAAATACGGTATGGGTATTGAGGATTTTGTGAATATGATTAGGAGGAGGAAGCCAAGAAGTCTTGAGGAGCAGACGGATTTCATGGAGGCAACATTTTATCTCGGCGTGCTTAGAGAATTAAGCAACATGAGGAGTATTTACATTACGAGGGGCTCGAACATAAGTATTAAGGAGGCTGTCGTGGTTAAGTAATAAATGCTAATAGCGAGAGTGAGGCTAGGCTCGTTATTAGGAACAGTATTAATATATCGCGGACAACCTCCCTCTCGGTCTTTGGTCTTCTCATTACCATCAACTTGACTAGTGTGATTGGTGATCCAGGGACTTTATTTGCGTGAATTACTCCGTCATTCACAATTACGGGTCTCTTCAGGTTTTCCCTGGGCTTGAAGCCCCTCGCCGTTATGACTATTAAGAAGCCATTTATTATGTATGGCAGTGCCGATATCACGCCCTGGGTCCCGGCGTTATATAAAACCATGAATGCGCCTATCATTGCCCCAAGTGCGTAACTACCTACATTACCATTAAACACCTTGGCAGGGTACCAGTTAAATACGGCCAGCGGTAGCACCGTGAGCACGAGTATTAACGTGGCTGGTAAGGCATAGTCAAAGCCGGCCATGTACGAGATGAGCCCACTAACGGTTATTATCATCAACGTAGATACTGGGACTATACCATTCATCACGTCAAGCATGTTAACGGCGTTAGCCATAACCGTAACTGCGAGCATCGAGAGAAAGGCCACAACGAAGAAGTTGTGGACATGACCTATCAGGAGTATGTATATGTAGCCGTGAACGACCACGGGGATTATCAATGACGGCACCAATGGCAAAAACACCCTAACACTCACGGGCAATCCCCTGAGGTCATCGACAAGCCCTATCAAACCTACTGTCAGGGTTACGAGACCTAACGCAAGCAACCTAGCGTCATTAATCAAGTAGGCAATTAACGTAATAACACCTGTGGCAGTTAATACGGAGACTCCGCCAATCTTAGGCACCAACACCTTATATGGCTTATGGACATCCGGCGCCAGTAATTTCGGATTCCTTAACCTGGATATTGCGTATACTGTGATCAGTGAGATTACGAAGGATACTACGGCAATTAATACGTAATTTATACTAATGATCATAGATTTCGCCTAAACCAATCAATGGTGGCTCTTAATCCACTTACTAAGTCATATTTAGGTTTAAAGCCGAGGATCCTCATGGCCTTGCTAACGTCTGGGTAACTCCTAAATGGCTCGGAGGTCCTTGGTTGCACATTAATTTTGGAATTCGAACCAACTAGCTTAACTATTATTCTGGCTAAATCTAGTATTGATGTCTCAACGCCGAGCCCGATATTGAAGGCTTGACCGACCGCATCATCCTTCCTAAGTGCTAGTTCCGTGGCATCACATAAATCCTCAACATAGAGGAAATCCGTGGTATCAACACCACCATTATTAACTACCAGGTCCTCATTTTTTAATGCCCTCGTTATGAATATTCCGACAACGCCATTATCATGAGGGCCATAGGGCTTCCACAGCCTAAATATCGTTACTGGAACCTTATGAACAACGTGATAGGACATCGATACGGCCTCGGCAGCGACCTTACTCCAACCATACCCCTCGAAGGGCCTTAATGGGTCATCCTCAGTGACGGGCAATTTAGTGGGCTTACCGTAAACGTTAGATGTTGAGTAAAGTAGGAACCTGGCATTTAGTATCCTTGCGAGCTCAAGCATGTTTATTGTACCAACAACATTTACATCAAGGCCCTTAAGGGCGCCCGCGTTCGTGAATGACCTTGGGTTCGGGTATGCTGCCAAGTGGACAATTGCGTCAAACCCCTCTTTAGAAAGCCCAATAACATCATCTCGCCTTGTTATATCGATTATGTAGTCCGTAGTCTCCGCCTTAACAATATCGAGACCCCTCGCGTCATGGCCCTTAGACCTCATGCAATTAACTATGTTCCTCCCTAGGAATCCTGAGGAACCTGTCACTAATATTTTCATCAAGATCATCGATTGCGAAGTTACCTTATAATAATTACCCACCGGGACTTACTTATCCTCGTTCGTGAGCCTCTTTATTTCATTGATAATGAGTCCCGTTGGGTCCTCCATTCTACTTAGTACTGAGCTTGTATCAACATGTGTTGTGTCTGATTTAAGAATTGAATCAAGCACCGTTAGGCAATCCTCATCAACGCACCTATAAAGCGGTAATCCCTTACTCATTAGGTAATCATCTATGTAGTAATGCTGTGGGAAGTAGCTAATGGCTGGCGTACCCAGCAACGCTGCTTCATGAGCCATTGTTGAGCCGCCTGTGATCACGAGCCTTGCATGCCACGATAAGTCAAGGCCGTCTAGCTTCATGTTCCTCGGTATTATCAACTTACCAAGCTTAAGGAAAAGGCCAAGCTCGGACTTTATTAACTCCTCCTGGTACGGGTATCTTGGGAACATAACCACGTAATAACCATCCTCAAGCACTTTCCTCGCCATTCTAATTAATATCCGCGATTTATCCCCGTAGCCGTAATAAGATGCCCTGGACTCCTCAAACCTAATGACGACAAACTCCCTACTCTTAAGCCCAAGCTTATTAATAGAGTCACCGCTCGGCTTGAATCTATTAATCCACATGAGTTCAAAGATGCCATCAAAGGTCCTAACCTTATCAATCTCAGCACTGGGTATATAACGGCCCCACTCACTCATTGGTATAGCCGATGGTGCTATCACGGTATTCGCTAACGGCAGTGTTAGTTTATTAACGAAGTACGAGTGAGCCGTATCCGTCAATGCTATTATTGGCTTACCAAGACCAAAGGCAACCCTAATCGCGTCTGGTGATGTCAATGATACGTGAACATCGAAATCCCTAACCACATCAAGCAATGCTAGTTGCCTCTCAATGCCCCTTAGCAACTTCTCCCTGGGACTCTCGCCATGGTAACCAACACACTCATAATGCAGGTTAAACATGTCTAGGACCTCCTCAACATAATCGTACTTCCTGCACGTTATCATGAAATTTATATTATTCCTTCTACCCTCCATGCTCAATACTGCGGCAATCCTTGCCTGCTTAGCCGTTAATGCGTCGAACCATGCCTTAATAACCATGACCTAAAGACATAGTTTATAGGCTTATTTTAATTTTAATGCAGATTGCTTTGATAACTTATCCTTTAACACGCATAGTAATTGGTGTCTTACTTAATGGACTTAAACAGACAGGGCATCTATAGCCCCACTGCCTAAGTACCTCATCAACACTCTTAAGCTGCTGGTCATTGTAAAACACAAAGCCGCATGAATGGCACTTAATTATTATCGGCATCATAAGTCCCCATAGTGATTATTTTATAAAGATTACCGTCATTATACGCATTATATTACCGAAATTCTACAGGTAATATATTAAGTAATATGTATGGAATACCTAATCACTAGGTCTAATCAAGCAATTACTCATGAATACTCATTGCAAGGCCGGTATACGCGTAAACCAGACCGTCAAGCTCATCCAATGTTAAGTATGGATACCTAGACCTAAACACATCCTTCTTTCCATAGGCCACATCTTCATTAATCACCTTAACCCTAATACCAACATCATTTATTAATTCCAGGAAATCCCTAACAAGTTCCGAAACACCGGGGCTAATGCCAATTATTAAGTTAATACTTGTGCGCCTAGCCAACCTCCTTATCATCCTAATGAGCTTTACGAAGCTAAGCGTTACGTGAATTAACGGTGTATCGTTATTAAGTATGATGGCACCACACCTGGAATTACCAATATCAACTCCAATATTTAATTCATTAAGGCCTAGCCCATTAATCACGGCCTCAATCATGCCATCAATACTTGAATCACTTAACACCAGGACTCTAGGGCAATTAACTAAGTCTGCCATATACTTCTCAACAATTACGAGGTCAAGTCCCTGGCAATCATCCTCATTACTCACGTACCTTAAAGCCACGTGTTCAGGAAAGACCAGCTTCCTAAGTAGGTTCCATGTGGATGACCTACCCGCAAAGCCGAGTTTAATGCCATCCACTGAGCTAGTGTGAAACTAAAGACATTATAAATCTTACATGTGGTAATAGGTGTATGGAAGTGGTGCCAATCGCTGAGGAGAGCCTTGGTGTAAGGTCAATGGCCATTTTCGTAAGAACGAAGGACCTATCAATGCTACTAGATCCAGGGATTAGCCTATCACCAAATAGGTATGGTTTGCCGCCCCATCCTCGTGAAATAGAGAGGGTTAATGCGCTGAGGAGGGCCCTCGAGAAATACGCTGAGGAAGCCAACTATGTGTTCATTAGTCATTATCATAGGGATCACTTCACGGTACCATACCCAAGCATTTACATGGGGACTAATAATGAGAGTTATAGGAAGATATACAGTGGTAAGGTATTGTTCATGAAATCGCCTGATGACGAGAATTGGAGCCAGAGGAGGCGTTATTACGGGTTGAGAAAGGCCATTGAGGGTATTGTGAAGGACCTGGTATTCGCTGATGGTAAGGAATTCGCTATAGGATCTACGAGGCTCGTAGTATCACGGTCACTGCCGCATGGCGAGGATAACGCGAGGACTGGTAGGGTGATAGCAATTACGATAATAGATGGTGATGAGTCGTTGATGTTCATGCCGGATGTTGAGGGGCCAGTATCGCAATTAGCCGTTGACTACGTAATGAGTATGAAACCACAGATATTAATAGTTGGTGGACCACCCCTGTACCTATCGAGGAGAGGATTCGGTGAGGAATACTTCAGTAATGCCTTAAGAAACCTTACGGCAATCCTAAGGGCTGGTTTCCTTAATAAGTTAGTCATAGCCCACCACACATTGAGGGACTTAAATTGGAGGAATGCGTTAAAGGCGTTATTTGAGGAGGCAGGTAGGTTAGGAATATCAATAACGACATACGCGGGGCTACTTAACCGTGAGGACGAGCTGCTTGAGGCAATGAGGAAGGACTTATACGCGAGGGAGCCACCACCTAAGGATTATCTTGAGCAGTTTAGGAGGGTTAAGGATGAGGGTGAGGATTAGCGAATCCTGACCTTATTAACCTTCTTATTCTGCCATGAATAACGCCTAATCCTCTTCGACCTGCCCCAGCCACAGGCCGCGCAATAGCCTTTAACTGGGTTGTAGGCGTGCCTACCGCATCTTGGGCATCTAATGTGCGTCCAGCCCTTATTCATCTTACCGAAGCTTGGCGTACCCTTTACCATATCGAGTCATGATAATTCCAGTGGTTTTTAACTTTTGCCACTACTGACTTTTTAATCAATAATCGATGCGATGCTTAAGTGCTATAAAGTCATGGTTAATACGTTATAAAATACCAATTGTATGTGGTGATTGAGAAGCAGGATTAATGAATGGTAAGGGTAAGGAATAGGTAAGGAGTGAATTAAGTGAGGTGTAGGTTGAGGTTACGACCTAGTTAAGTCCTAAAGTCTAAATAAGGAGTAAATGTGTAATCCCTTAGTATGGGTAAACTCCCACTTGAGGGTATTGAGGTAATTGATTTAACGCACTCTGCCGCAGGTCCTTTCGCAACGTCAATACTCGGCGACTTAGGTGCCGAGGTTATTAAGGTCGAGTCGCCTGAGGGTGACATGACTAGGACATGGGGCCACGTGATTAGGGATAACGTTAGTACGTATTACCTGGCTATGAATAGGAATAAGCACGTGGTTAGACTTGACCTAAAGAATGTGGATGATAGGAATAGGCTTTATGAGATGGTTAAGAGCGCTGACGTGCTTATTGAGAATTATAGGCCTGGCGTTGCCGAGAGACTCGGCGTTGATTATGGCTCGGTGAGTAAGATCAATCCGAGGATTATTTATGTGTCAATTAAGGGCTTCATGCCCGGCAGTGAGTATGAGGATTACCCTGCCTTTGATGTCGTTATTCAGGGCATGAGTGGTTTAATGAGTGTCACGGGTTGTGAGGATGGGACTTTTGTTAAGGTTGGTGTTCCAATAACTGACATGGTGACTGGCTTCTTCTCGGTAATAGCAATACTATCTGCGCTCAGAATTAGGGATAGGGAGGGTAAGGGCGTTAGGATTACCGTACCAATGCTGGATTCGGCTCTATACGTAATGGGTATACACATCCTTTATTACCTCTTCACGGGCAATGTGCCAAGGCCGTTGGGCACTAAGTATATGAGTGTTGTTGCTCCTTACCAGGGCTTCAGGGCTAGGGATGGTAAGATGTTCATACTCGCCGTGGGTAATGACAGGATATGGAGGAAATTCTGTGAGGTCATTGGTAAGCCTGAATTAGCGGATGATCCTAGGTTTAGGACTAATCCTGACAGGGTTAGGAATCAGGATGAACTTGAGAAGATATTGCAGGAAATATTCCTTACCAAGGATAGGGATTACTGGGTAAACTTATTCCTAAGTAATGGAATACCCGCTGGGCCTGTTTACGACATGGCTGATATAGCAAAAGATCCCTATGTAAGTAAGTACGTATTAACTGAGATAAACCATCCTGAATTAGGCGCTGTAAAGCTTGTTAGGAATCCCATCAGGTTTAATGATGAATCCATAGGCATTAGGCTCCTTGAGTATTAAGTCGTGTTAATGGTCCTCTTCCAAGCATTAATAAGCTCCTCGGGGCATGGTACGGCCCTTAGCTCACCACCCTCATTACTAACGCAGGTGAATACTAGGTAACCCTCGGCAGCATTTTTACCGGATGTCTCATTGATTATCCTAAACCTGTACTTAATCGCCCTAGTCCTCGCCTCATCAAGCCACAACTCAACCACCGCGACATCACCCCTCCTTAACGGTGCCGTGTAGGTTATGAAGAGCTCCCTGCGTGGTGCAATTGAATGATAATGAAGTATACCATTCTCCCTATAAAAATCCTCCTCAGCTCGCTCAACAAGCCTTAGGAATGACGTGAAATGCGCAATACCAGCCGCATCCGTATCGACCCAATAAATATAATATCTAGCCCTAAATGGCATTTCACGATTAGTTAAATGCCATACTTATTAAGTATTAGTTCATGCAGATTAATGTGGATTGCATACCCAAGGACTTAATTAATGAGATAATTAACATGTTTAGAAATGCATATGCAATATATGTATACGGTGGTTCGCTTGATTGCAGCGGTGGCGATATTGATATTGCGGTGTTCATGGAAGAACCACCCAGGGAAATTCCTATGATTGGGAATAATGTGGATTTACAAGTCTTTAAAAGGCCACGTAACACACTATTCTTCGTTTACGTAATTAAGACAGGCCAATTAATATATGGTAATCCATTAGACATTGACATTAATGCATCCATTAGGAATGAGTTGGAGATGGTTGATGAGAGGGAGTTCCTATTCCTCAATAGTGATGATGAGGTTGTGGTATGTAAATCCCTCAAGGAGTTAATGTTTCTCCTCGCCGCAATTAAGTGCGGTATTCATGGATCAAGTAATTGGTATAAAATGGTCAATTGCTTAAGTGGTCTCGGTATAAATGTACCTACTGAATTCAAGCATTGCCTAAACCCGCCAAGCATAGATGTGCTCCGAAACGTTGGTAAGCCTGTGCTGATTAGGATAATTCAGGAACTTAGGGCCATCAGGCAGAGTTATGGGTTATGATCACTCAGTTTTATTAATAATCAATTCCCACTGATTATTAATAAATATTAAATTAGTAATACCTTTAAGTACGTACTTTAGGTATACCTCATGGTTTGGCTACTAGTAAGTATTTCAAGGGATAGGCCAGGTCTACTTAACGACATTACCGGTGTGATTAGGTCTCGGAATTTAAACATAAGAAATATCGTAGGTAATAACTATGCGATTCTCATTGAGGTTGATGGTGAGGTAAATAATGAGTTATTGAATAATGTTAGTAATGTTGATGGGGTTAACACGGTAAATATGGTAAATTTACCGTTTACAATACTTGGATTTATACAGGAGAATTTCATGAGGGCATTGGTTTTCTACGTAATGGAGAGGGAGCCTGAGTTGATCGAGCGTCTTGGTTATGAGTATGGTAAGGAATTAATGAGGTACATATTGAATTCAATGAGGGACTTTAGGGACGCTCTTTACTCCTCATTAAGAATACTCACGGCGCTTGGAGTCATAGCCCTAGTTAACGTGCAATTCATGCCGAATAAGACCGTGATCTCTATAGCGAAGTCCTTCGATGAGGATATTGGGATGCCTATGACAAAGGGAATAATAAGGGGATTATTCGAGGCCGTGGATAATATTAAACGCAGAATTAGTGTTAGTAAGGTGAATCAGGGCACTTATAATTTCATCATAACATGATATAAGGCATGAAATGCTTATAAAGCCTTACATTATCCGTGCTTGATGCCTAGGGTTTTCGATATTGGTAGGGTGTGCGTGAAGGTTGCAGGTAGGGAGGCTGGTAGGAAGTGCGTTATTGTGGATATTAAGGATGAGAACTTCGTAATAATAACGGGGCCTAAGTCCCTAACGGGCGTTAAGAGAAGGGCCGTTAATGTCAAGCACATTGAACCAACGGAGTATAAGATAAACATTAAGAGGGGTGCCAGTGATGAGGAGGTTCTCAAGGCGCTTGAGGAGGCTAACCTGATTGATTATATGAAGCAGGTTATTAAGCCTAAATTGGGCATGGTACCAACGCAGCAGTAATAATCAGCCGGTTCAATTTCTTCATCAATTCAATGCTCGAGGCTCACTCATCACCTAGAACTTAGATACGATTTACTTTTCTCTCATTTTTAAAGGAATTCCTTAACCTCACTCGGGTCCTTTGCATGCTCCACAGCAACCCTCTCGTTTAGTTCCACCCCAAGGCCTGGTCTCCTGGGTGGTGTTATATAGCCCTCCTTTATGATCATGCCCTCCTTAACCATGTCGGGCCACCAGGGCAGGTCAATGGCGTGCCACTCAATGGCTATGAAGTCCCCTATTGTGGCTGCCACGTGGGCATTGGCCATCGTCCCTATTGGGCTTGAGATGTTATGTATAGCCACCGGCACGTAATACTCCTCGGCTAGGTAGGCTATCTTCTTCATTTCAAGTAAACCACCGAGTCTTTGCACATCCGGGTGTATTATGTCCGTAGCCTCCTTCTCAATCAACTCCCTAAACTGCGACAACCTATATAGCTTCTCACCAGTGGCTATGGGCACCGGTGACTTAAGCCTGACCTCCCTCATGGCATCAATATTCTCAGGCGGTACCGGATCCTCAAACCAGAACACATCGTACTTAGCCAGCTCCCTGGCTATGGCTATGGCTGTGGGTACGCTGAATGCCCAATGCCCATCAATCATTATATCAACGTCGTACTTAACGGCATCTCTAACGCCACCTATGAATGACGTAACGAACTTAACAATCCTCATGCCGAAGGTCCTATCGAACTCGGTCTCCATCATTTTCTCCGGCACATCAACATCGAACTTAATGTACCTAAACCCCATGTTCATGGCCTCCCTAGCCCTCCTTATGTAATTCTCGACGTTATAGGCAACCTCGGTACTGGCAAGTTCAACCCACCTCTTACCACCAGTCTCAATAATGCCAGCGCCAGCGTGTAGATCCGCATACACAGCAACCCTATCCCTAACCTTACCACCGAGTAATTCATAAACCGGCAACCCCGTTAACTTACCCTTCAAGTCCCAAAGGGCTGTCTCCAAACCACTAATTGCATTATTAACAATACCCCACTCTGAGTTTGGTATGTGCCTCCTAATGAGCCTAAGCAAGTACTCAATATTAACCTCCTTACCCCGAATTAACTCCTCAGCCCTCCTCAAAACCTCCTTAATGCCTGGACCCCTATGACACTCACCATAACCAACAAGCCCATTACTAAGCTCAACCTTAACAATAGGCCACTCAAAATTCCCCATGACAGTCAAAACCCTAACAGACTTAATAGTTGGCTCGCTCATACCCAACTGTTCATGAATAAATCATTAATAAACATTTCATCAACTGGTAAAGCATTAATAAGTCACTGCGTCTTTAATTAAGTATGGAGGTAAACATCATAGGCTTAATAGATAACACGTACTTAAGGCCGTACGGTTCAACTAGGGAAATAGAGGCCCTAATAGAGGATACGGCTAGATACGGTGCCTACTCAATAACAATAAACCCAGTATTCCTCAGGTACGCCAGGGAGTACATGGCGCGTAAGGGCTATACCTTCAAGGTGGTTGCCGTGGTCGACTTCCCATTTGGCGCTGGCACGACGGGGGCCAGGGTAGACGCAATTAAACGTTACTCGCAGTATGCGGACGAACTTGATATCGTAGCCCCAATAGGCCTTGTTAAGTCTGGGCTTTGGGGTGAGGTTGAGCATGATATAAATACGGTGGTTGAGGCCGCCCATAGGGAGGGTAAGATCATTAAGATAATCGTTGAGGATGCCTACACGACGAGGGAGGAGAAGCTCGAGCTTTACAGGATTGTGATGCAGTCTGGGGCGGACTTCATAAAGACGAGTACGGGCTTCGAAGAAAGGGACTATGCGGAGAAGCTTGGTAATAAGACAGGGGCCCAAATAGAGAATGTGAGGCTCATGGCTGAGCTATCTAGGAAGTATAACCCGAGAATTGGGATTAAGGTCGCGGGTGGCGTTAGGACTTATCAGCAGGTTCTTGAATTAATGAGGGCGGCGGAGAGGGAGCCTGACCCAATGAGGTTTAGGGTCGGTACTAGCCACATGATGAGTATTATCGAGAGCATGAAGGGTATTCACTAGTCAATAGCGAGAAAGCTTATAAAATGAGTAAAAATGCCAACACCGAATGTCAGAGGAAAATATGGAAAAGACCACTGGGGAGGTTCAGGGAGAGACACAACAGGCGCAGCCTACATCACCGCAATCAATGCAGTTGCCTGAGATAAAACCAACACAGGTGAGCGGGGCTAGGAAGCTTAGGTGGGGTGTTGCCTACGTGTACTCCAGCTATAATAATACGATAATAATAATCACGGACCTAACGGGTGCGGAAACCGTTGCGAGGGTTAGTGGTGGGCAGGTTGTTAAGGCTGATAGGGATAAGCCCAGCCCATACGCGGCAATGATGGCTGCGTACAAGGCCGCTCAAATAGCCATGAGTAGGGGCATTAATGCAGTGCACATAAAGGTTAAGGCACCTGGTGGTTACGGCCCAAAGACGCCAGGTCCTGGCGCCGCGGCTGCCATTAGGGCTTTGGCCAGGGCTGGTTTGATAATTGGTCGTATTGAGGATGTGACGCCAATACCTACGGATACCATTAGGCCACCTGGAGGTAGGCGTGGTAGGAGGGTATAAATCTGTCATTACCTACTTCCTCCTCTTATCAATTCGGGTTTGCGCATCATACGGTATTGGGTGGTTTTTGTGAATTGTGATGGTCCAATCACAGTCCTCATAGGCAGTAGGGAGTTAATGGATTACGCAGAGCCCATACTGAGGGATTTCTTCGGTTCAGCATATAGATATGCGAGGGCCGTTGTTGATTATGGAGTTGGTTCTGTGGCACTGGCTGTTATTAATGAATCGGGCGTTGGCGCTGCCGTTTATTACAGCGTTAACGTTGGTGCAGTTAGATTATGCGTTATTTATTACATAGCCGTTGTTGATGAATGCAGGGGTTTAGGTATTGGTAAGGTCCTAATGAGTACTATTGAGGAGGTTTGCACGGACTCTGATATCTACATCGCCACTACCTGGTTCGGTAATGAGCCTGCCGATAGGCTCTATAGGTCGCTGGGTTACGTTGGTTATACATGGGATGAGTTAAGGAGGTTAATTGGTAGGAGGGCCGTTGATAGGCTGCTCAAGGCTACCTGTGGTTATGATGACGACATGGCCTACGTAAAGCCTGTTATTGCAGGTAATGATGCATTGGATATTCTTAGACATATCATTGAGGGTGGGGATAACGATGTTAATAGGCTTTGGCGCGAAACATGCTTAGGTGTTTGGCTTAGGATTAGGGCTGGTCTTCGGTGAACTCCTTGCCTCACCCCTACTTAGTTTTTTAAGTAATAACCATTTATTTTTAGTGGAGAATATGCCAAAGGGGAGGAAGAAGGTGCAGGAGCAGGAAGTTGAGGAAGAGAAGGAAGAACCTGTTGAGGAGATCGAGGATACGGGCGAGGAAGGCGGTGAGAAGGGTACTGTTGTTACGGCAACAGTTAGTGGTTATCCTGTAATTGATGTTGAGGAAATTGAGGGCGTCGGTAGAGTCACTGCTCAGAAGCTTAGGGAGGCTGGTTATAACACGGCTAGGGACGTGGCCTTCGCGAGTGTCAAGGAGCTTGCCGAGATACTTGGTAGTGAGGACAGGGCTAAGCAAATAATTGCCGCTGCCCAGAAGCTCATTGGCTTAACGCCATTCATAACGGCCTACGAGCTTTACGAGAAGAGGAGAGGTATTAGGAGGATTAGCACTGGCGTTAAGTCACTTGATGAGCTACTTGGTGGTGGTATTGAGACTAAGGCCATCACGGAGCTCGTTGGTGAGTTCGGTAGTGGTAAGACGCAGCTTTGTCATCAACTGAGTGTTATGGTTCAATTGCCCGAGGATAAGGGTGGCTTGAAGGCCAAGGCCTTATATGTCGATACCGAGAACACCTTCAGGCCCGAGAGGATAATGCAGATGGCTAAGTACAGGGGTTTAGATCCGCAGGAGGCCCTTAAGAATATTTTATATGCCAGGGCTTACAACAGTGATCATCAAATGATGATTATTGAGGAGAGTAAGAAGATTATTGAGAAGGAGAACATCGGCCTAATAGTCATTGACTCATTGGTAGCCCACTTCAGGAGTGAGTACCCGGGCAGGGAGAATCTTGCCGAGAGACAGCAGAAGCTTAACCACCACATTGCCCAGCTGCTTAGGATTGCGGATATATACAACGTGGCCGTCGTCGTCACCAACCAAGTGGTTGCGCAGCCGGATGTCTTCTTCGGGAACCCACTAAAGCCCGCTGGCGGTAATGTAATTGCTCATGGGGCCACGTATAGGGTTTGGCTGAGGAAGGGTAAGGAGAATGTCAGGATCGCCAAGATTTTTGACTCGCCATACCACCCTGAGAGGGAGGTTACGTTTAGGATCACCGAGGAGGGTGTTGTTGACTAAAATTAATCGCCATAAAACACTTGCTTAGGTGCATATGTCATACTTCATGATTAAAACTATTTAATTAAGGTAATTATGAGGGTTTTGATGGGCTTTGTTAAGGTTAGGGCTGGCATATTCAATCCAGCGGCGCCGGAGAGGACTGTGGAGGTTGACGGTATTGTAGATACTGGCGCGATCTATACCGTTATACGTAGAGACATACTTGAGGGACTTGGGATAAAACCAAGTAGGAGAAGAAGGTTTAAGGCGTTTGGTGGTTATGTGGAGCGTGATGTTGGTGATGCAGGCCTTATACTCATGGGTGAAAGGAGGGTTGTACCCGTAATATTCGGTGAGACTGAGGATACGATGGTGATCGGCGTAACCGCACTCGAGATTTTCGGGCTTGAGGTGGACCCAGTCAGGGGAACGCTTAAGGAGGCCGAATTACTCCTGCTTTAATTCCTCCTCCACAATCAATCTTCATTAGAAGATATCGAGTCTCTCAATCAGCGAATCCTCATCACCCAAGTACTTAATGTCAATCCTCTTCTCAAAACTAATCAACTCAAAGTTAAGCCCTAAATCTCTGGCATACCTATAAACCTCCATCAACTCCTCCCTACTCGGTCTCCTAGCCAACTCCCTGAATTCTGGGTTGAACCTCGGTGAGTTTGGGTCTGTCTCGTTCTCCGGCCTGTACTGATCCATTATGTTAACCAAGACCCCAGGCATGTTATCGGCGATCCACTTAAGCACGGGCTTTGAATCATCCTCGACGTGGCCAGGCATTACCAAGTGCCTAATTATCATGTCCTCACCCCAATCATAGACAAGCTTATGATTCCTCGAGACAACCTCGAAGTACCTCGGCACCCTGGATATTCTAAAGGCGCATTTGTCATTGCCGTACTTGAAATCAGGGAGCCAACGTAAACTTTGGTGAATCATGAACATAAAGCGTACGTGACGTATTTATAAGTTCTAATGAGAATTAGAAGCCGATATTTAGTGATGAGAATGGGGAATGCATTTGTAGGACATAATAATGTGGAAGACATCGTATTAATAATAAAGGATAGGTTGAAAAAGGCTATTGGCTCTACACAGTTTAATGACGTCGAATTTAATGAAAGTAGGTACTTCCTTAAGCAGAAGCTACCTAACAAGACATATGAAATCAGCTTAAACGATCTCGAAAATTTGCGCTTCGTAATGTCAATTCATAATCACAGTGTCGCTTACATGAATAACTTAGCCCACTTATTGTTAGACGCGCTTGAAGTGGAGCAATATGATGTTGAAGTGACGAGCAGTGACGTTAAAATAATACCTAAGGTAAATGATAATGACCTTAAAGATGCATACATAATTGCTTCCTCGATTAACACAGTGATGATATTAATTAGGAATATCTATACGGACGTAAAAATAATCAATAGTTCGGGCTTATCAATATTTGATGTAATTCAATCAGTGGCTGGTCTGTTACTCGATGGTTCAGTAGTTAGGGGAAAATTACATATACGTCCACAAGTCCAGAGCTGGTTGCCTCTGCCATGCCAATACTTTCTGACTTCGTGTACGCAATAGGTGGTGCATCACGCCGCATCAATTTCCAAATCCACGGCGCCACGCTGACGGTAGATGGGGAATTACATCCAAATTATGCATTGATGACACCACTAATCAAGGGCTTAGGCTCTCATAGAAAGGACACCTTCATGAGATTAATAGCCACAGATACAAGTCTGCTCTTTGCATATGCCGCAGATGGAACGGGAAGCTACAATGGAGGGCAACATGTTGGCTATGCAGTATCGAACGCCTATAAAATCAATGATGTGCCGGCCCCCGTCTGGCTTGCGAATAGAATTAATGAAATAACTGGGCTATCCATTAAATACGTTTACAGTTTCGTAATACGCTTTGATGAAGAGGACGGACGCATATTTGCCTGGCTAATCCTACGCAGCCTCTCAAATATTAATAATACGGCAATTAGGTTACCACTTACGTTATTCTATAGAATTAGCGACTTAATTAAGCACGCAGTGCTATCGCATCACGGCAAAGCGCTATCGCAAATCATTATACGAATGCCCTTAGCAAATAATGCGTTTAAAGAAGCTAAGTTGCACGTCGAGTATTACGCTACGTATAGATTTAACGTTGGTTCGTCATTCGCTGAAGAGGCGAGGCAATTCGTAGAACTAGTAAACTCCATCCTTAAGGAGTTCGGAATAAATGAGCATTTGAAATACTACTTCTATACTGGTAAGGGTCTATCGATTACCGTTTCTAAGAACGTGATCCCCGCGTTACTAGGCATTGCGGACTTCGCAATCGTGCCTCAGTCCAGCGACCTCATAAACGCAATTAATAATGCGGACAAAGCCAGGCGCAAGGCATATGAAGTATTCCAGTACTTCGAAAGGAAGGGCGATTTATTGGAATACCTAAATTACGTCAAGTATTACGGAAACCCGTACAGCCATCCGTACAGCTTCTCCTCAGAAAGCACCAATTTAACATAACCCTTTCCTCGATATGCATTCGAGCATTTTATACCTTAGCTTAACAACGTAAGTATTAAGAGATGATGCTTGCTCTGGCAAAGCAATTAGTAAGTCTATCAAGGTAACCAAAAACGATGAATAATGTTCTCCTAAGCCTAGGCGCAGCGATGTAATAGCCAAAGAGAATAGGTAAGAGATTCTATTATTTTTATTAATTTCGTCTAATCAATTAGTAAGTTTTGCTCGCTGGAGCAATAAGCCCAGCCAGATATCCATCAATACCCTGAGTAATTTTGTGGCATTTACCGTCATGTAGAAATTGCTATTCCATAGCATTGGCACGTTTAGGTCATTCCCGTAAAACGCCCAGTTCCTGGAGAAGTTGTAGGGTATGAAGTCTGCCTTAACAGAAAGTACGGCATCGTACTCCTCATCACTCAACTCATCAAGGACCTTAATGCCATCACGTGCGATCAACCTTATAGCCTCCGCAACGTTGTGAAGGTGTGGTGTGGGTTCACCACCGACCCAGTTAATGTTGTGGACTCCCTCAAGCCTGAGGATGATTGCGGTCGAGGCTATTTGTCTTGGGTTCATAACGACTCCATTAAACCTATCCCTGCTTATGTCAGCGTTTTGGCAGAAGGCGCATCGGAGATTGCAGGATGTGAAGAATATGGTCCCGGAACCCATCACGCCGCGCAGTGGTAATTCCTCACCAAGGTGGTGAAAGTACGTGGATACTCGACTCGTGGAATCAAGCATGCATACGCCAAGCCTCCTGCCGCTCGTCCTATCAACCCTACAACGCCACTCACAGAATTCACAATGCTTAATCATTCTTTTCGTGATCTCGGCAATTAGGTCTAGTAGTGATGGTGATGCCTTAGGCATGCCCTTAATATCCACCTCATTGTTCCTGACCCTGCGCCATAACTCGAGGAAGTCGTTTAAGGTCCTATCGAACTCTCTCCACAACTCGCTTTCGCTTAACTCAGTCAGTTTCTCATTAACGGGTATTCTAGCCGCTATGAGGTACTTAGCCGGCTTCCTATTAATGGCTACCTCGTAGTACCAGGGCAGTTTGTCTCTGATGTACTTCCAAATCCATAGTCTTGAGAAATTAATCACTAAAAATTAATGCATGTTGGGCCTTTAAAATGCTTATTAACGGTGGTAGGGTTTATAACTTCATAGGTATGTAGTTACTACATAGGTATGGCGTTTCTCGATAGACCAGCCGAGGACCCGAGTGAGTTGTATGATAGGGAGGCTGAGGTTAGGCAATTGAGATTTTCGGCATTAAATAGGGCGGTCACCCTGGTGGTTGGCTTTAGGCGTGTTGGTAAGACATCACTTATTAAGGCTGCCACGAAGGACATGACCAGGATATACATTGATGCGAGAAGGTTTGAGGGTATGAATTACATAACAATAAGGGACTTCCTAAATGAGCTTGCTAAATCCCTAAGTCAATTATTACCGCTCAGCCGGAGATTAATTGATTTCCTAAGTAGGGTTAGGGGCTTGTCAATAATGGGTTTTACCATCGAGTTCAGTGAGTCCACTAGGGATGTGTCAATCCCATCAATCTTCGATGCCCTCAATGATTGGGCGTCATCGGAGGGAAAACACCTAGTCATGATAATTGATGAGGTGCAGGAATTGAGTAAGATGAGGGGGTTTAACCTATTGCCAATATTTGCCTACGCGTACGACAACCTGAGGAATTTATCCTTCATATTTGCTGGGTCGAAGATTGGCATGCTCTATAATTATTTAAGGCTCAATGACCCCAATTCGCCATTGTATGGTAGGTACATGGAACTGATAGAACTAAAACCCTTCACGCGTGAGCAGTCACTGGATTTCTTGAGACGTGGGTTCAGTAAAGCGGGTATTACAATTAGTGAGGACATCATTAATAAGGCTGTGGATGAGCTTGATGGCATTGTTGGTTGGTTATCGTTATTTGGCCTCACGTACATCAGTAATCCAGGGCCTGGGGCTCTCGATAAAGCTGTGGGTGTTGCCTCGGGGATAGTTGAGGAGGAATTTTGTAACTTTGTCAGGGCCATGGGTTCAAGGAGGTATGTGCTTATAATAAATGCCCTCAAGCATGGCGCCACCTGGTCTGAAGTTAAGAGGTATCTCGAGTTGAGGGAGGGTAGGCCGATAAGTGATAGTGAGGTTACGAAACTTCTTAGGAAGCTCGTGGATAATGGGTTCGTAATGAAGGTTAATAATGAGTATGTGATCGTCGACCCAATACTAAGGAGAATTAGTGATAGGGTTAAGTGTCGGGATTAAGCTTTAATTTAGATTTGCCTCAGCCATGGTGTATGGCGGATAGGGTTAGGCTTGCGATTGTGGTTGCGGAGTTTAATTACGACGTAACATACCTAATGCTTCAGAAGGCCCTTGAGCACGCCAGGTTTCTTGGTGCTGAGGTTACCTACGTGGCTAAGGTGCCGGGTACATACGACATGCCCGTAATAGTTGATGAACTGCTTAGGAGGGATGATGTTGATGCTGTGGCGGCAATAGGCGCTGTTATTCAGGGTGAGACTAAGCATGATGAGGTTGTGGCTCATCAGGCGGCTAGGAAGTTGATGGACCTGTCTGTGGAGCATAGGAAGCCCGTTGGTATGGGTATAATTGGGCCTGGGGCAAATAGGGTGCAGGCTTTGGAGAGGGCTGAGGAGTATGCCAGGAGGGCTGTGGAGGCGGCGGTTAAATTAGCAAGGAGGCTGGAGTTGCTCAGGGGTAGTAAGTATACGGGCACCACGGTATTCATAGAATAGTACAGCGCCTCACTGCGGTGAGGTTAGGAACATGATTACCCCTGAATGATCCTGCCTATGAAGGTAATTATCAGCATTGGAGTCACTCTTCATCCCTCGGTAGGCGACTAAGCATCATCACGAGTTAGAACCTTATAACCCCTAGATTTATTTTATTCGTCGTGATAACCGTAGCCGTTGGTTCGAAGAACCCGAATAAGGTCAGGGGCACGGAGCTTGCGTTTAGGTTAGCTGGCTTTAGGGTTAGGGTAATCTCCACTGAACCACCCAATGACTTATCTCCAGAGCCGATAGGCCTCAGCGAGATCATAAATGGTGCAATTAAGAGGGCTAGGTATGCGATAAACGTGGTCTCCAATGCTGAGTTCGGCGTTGGTATTGAGGCTGGAATTATAAAGATTGAGGGTTTTAATGAGGGTGTTGACGTGACCATAGCCACAGTAATTGATAAAGATGGTAAGGTAACCCTCGGTATGAGCCCTGGTTTCATGGTACCCAGAAGATTCATGAAAGAGGTGTTACAGGGAGTTGAATTGAACGAGGTCGTAAGTAGGTATTACGGTGAACCCAACGTAGGCAGGAAATACGGTTTAATCGGTGCGTTGACTAGGAGGTTCATAGACAGGGTTGTGCTTAATACGGAAGCCGTCTACATGGCTTTAATACCCAGGATGCCGTGGAACGCGGAATTATTTAAGGATTGATGGTTGGGCAGGCAGAGTGGAGGTAAGAATAATCTTACCTCCACTCTCCCGGTCCAAAACATTCAATTACTCAACACCCTGCTCGCCCTCACTCAATTCCTTAATCTCCTCACCACCCTCCCTCTCACTCAACTCCAGGTATATTAACGCCTCAACCTCATCCTTATTACTAAGGCCCAGGCCCTCTATCACCGTCGTTGGTAGGCTCGCTCCATACTGCGACTTATGTATCCTCCTA
This sequence comes from Vulcanisaeta distributa DSM 14429, assembly GCF_000148385.1. Lineage (GTDB taxonomy): Archaea > Thermoproteota > Thermoprotei > Thermoproteales > Thermocladiaceae > Vulcanisaeta > Vulcanisaeta distributa. The sequence goes on from NC_014537.1 coordinate 2,353,946, forward strand.
ATGTTACCCTCATAGACCATGTACCTATTATCCTTAAACAACCAAATCCTCACCGGAGCCCCATTCCTAAAGCCGAAGTACCTAACGGTGGTCGGCAACGGTATGTAGGCATTAATGACCTTATACTCCCTATCACCAACCCTCCTACTACTCTCATAAATCCTAACCCTAGCCCTAACCCAAACCGCATTACCAAAGCCAATATCAAGCACGGTCATACATAAGGACACTAAATGCCCACCTTAAATCCCTGACTATCGTGAGAATGCCGAGGCTTGGATAGGCAGAGTGGAGGTAAGAATAATCTTACCTCCACTCTTCCAGTCCAGACTTTGACACAGCATTAATAAATAGAGACCTCACCAATACTTTCAGCAATGTTTCTATTTTTTATTAGAGTAAAGCTTATAAACCCCTCAAACCACTTAGCCCTGATGTACATAGTCACCGGTTACACACGTGGAAAGTCCTCAAGGAGTTTTGAGGGTATGTATAAGGACGTTGATGACGTGAGGGATGTCCATGAGACTCTCACCCTAAAGGTTAGGAGGGACCTACAATACTTCGTTGTTACGAATAACGAGGAGGACCTGGTCCTGTGGTCCTTCGACATACCTGGTTATGAAACCCACATTTACTCCCTCATAAAGGAGACCGCCACCCTAATGCTGTGCCCAAGAATCGACAACTCCACGTACCTAATACCTGACATATCAATGCTAGGCAGCCTATCGGGTGTTTTGTCACGTTATGAGTATAGGGACGTCATATACTTTGTCAGGCCGTTAAATAGGGAGTTCGTTATGGAGGCGTTGAGGGAGGTCCATGGTTCAGCCATGGCGGTCATCATGAGGATGCTCATGAGTGCTGGTAGGGCGAGGGGCGCCGCGCTTGCGAGGCTCAGGGACAAGGTTGAGTATGCCGAGGAATTAATCAATAGGGCATTGGACATGTGGAGGATTAAGGGCTATGAAATAGACGCCTCAGGCATTAAGGACGCAATAATCAGGGTGAAGGCAGTGGTGAGCGGGAGACTCGGTAAAACTAACCGATAAGGTCATTAACTTGATTAGTTGAGTTAGGTAATGCGCATGGAATAGATAGGCAAGTCGTTAGGGCGGTGATTAAGGAGTTGAGGAGTAGGTACCCGGGTAAGTCAAGGTCCTGGGTAAGGAGGTCACTCAGGAGGTTCCTAAGCAATGACGTTAGGACATTGGGTAGTAATGCGTGGGTTGTGAGGGGTGAGCCATCAATGGGTGATAGACTTCCCCAATACATTGTTAGGTTCATTAACGGTAAGTACGTCTGCGACTGCCAAATGACAGCCTGGAGCTCAAGCAGGGAAATATGTACTCACATTGGTGCTGTACTCATTAGTCAATTATATGAGGAGTTTATGAAAACCACGTATGCCGCGATAGTCGAGGCTGATTGCGTTGATAACGAATTGATCATACTGGGTAATAATGAGGTGGTGGTGGATAGGGTGGCCCAGGGTGGCGCAACCATATATGTGGTGAGGACAAGGCAGGAGGCGACGATAAAGGCACTACTCGCTTGTAATGACGAAATCAGGGAGTTAATAATAGGCACGAAGCCCATGAAAGGCTGGGAGGTCATGAAAGTGATGAGGAGCAATACCGCGCACCCACAATAACTCTTATTAGGTGGATAATACGAAATTACTCAATGCATAGTTCACGCGATAACATAGGCCAACCTCATGAATACATTAAGAGACTTAGGGTTGGCTATGCAGGAGCCTCCGTGGCCATCCTAATAATCATTGCCTGGCTGGCCGCATACTCATTCATGCCCAACCCACTCTACATCCTGAATCACCCAAATACCTTATTCGCACCAATGCTGGCCGGCGCCATTGGTGTGGCATCATCATGCTACCAAGCACCAGGCTACTTCAAACTAGCCAATATCAATGGGAGGTATGGCCACGGTAGGTTGGGCGTTGTATTCCTTGTAATTACCTGGGCACTAGCCACTACATCACCAATTGCCTATTACCTATCCGTCACTTTATTCGTAACCAAGGAACTCTCCTTCTTGGGGCCCATACCCAACCCAGTACTGGCAGATCTATCGGTGGCCTCAATGATATCGAGTTTAATAATGGCCTTCCCAGCCACGTTATTAATCTCAACAACATTAATTAGATTAGGTAATGATTTGGGAAGACCCATGATTAAGGCAGGCACGATACTCCTATTAATAGGTGCGGTCGAATTAATACTAATGGCAATATTATCAATGCCACCAATGCGCTTAATAATCATCAACCTTGAATCAAGCATACCCGTAAGAATAGAGATTCCCATACAACTACTCAGCATCCTATTCATAGTGCTACCACCCACACTAGGGCTGATTGGGACATTACTACTAACGACAGGGCTCAACACATCACAGACAAGGCTAATTATAAAGGGCAATTGAAATTCACCATAATGCACACCCAATACGTACTAAGGACGGACCAAGCAATAACTCATCAATTACCCCACCCCACTAAAAACAGTCCACCGTAATGACGCCACTAAACCATTAGGCTAGCAATAAACGACTAACACAGACATAAACAATGCGTGGCGGCCCCGCCGGGATTTGAACCCGGGTCCTACGGCTCCGCAGGCCGCCGCTCTGTCCATGCTGAGCTACGGGGCCACCTTGATTGTCTTCATGCAGATTTAAAGTCTTTGCTTTGTGGTAATCCTTATAATGGTTCTCGGCGCATTATCGATATATGAGGTTTGGGGGTGCCGTGGCTGAGGTCTTCATACCGCTTAATGCCAGTGGTGATGTTGATGAGGGTAGGGTTGGTGCAATGCTTGATTTCCTGCTAAGGCGCGGTGTTGAGGGTTTCTACGTTGGTGGGTTTGGCGCCGAGGCATTCGCCTTCACCACCGAGGAGAGGCTTGGTTTTCTGAGGATGGTTGTTGATTACGTGCGTGATAAGGTTCCCGTGTCATTCCTCGTCTCTGAAATGAGTATTAAGAGGGCTGTTGAGGTCGTTAGGGAGGTTAGTAAGGTTGGTGTTGATGTCCTGACAATACCGCAACCATACCCACAGCAATTCGGTGAGAGGGGTATCCTGGACTACGTGTGTACGTTGTCCAGGGAGTTCAGTGGCGACGTCATGCTTTACAACGAGCCTGCCGTTGGAAATCCACTGAGCCCGTCAATGGTCATTAAGATCCTCGATAAGTGCTCAAACATTAAGTATCTTAAGGATAGCTCCCACGACATGATTGGCCTACACACAATACTATCGGCACACCCCGAGTTGAGGGTTATGGCTGGCAGTGATGGTTTGATCTATGACATCATGCTTGCCGGGGGCGTGGGCATCGTGTCCCTAGTGATAAATCCATTCCCTGAGTTAATTGTTAGGATCGTCAATGAGTTGAGGAATGGTAATTACGCAGAGGCTAGGAGACTGCAGGAATTCATAGTGAGGGTTAGGGGGGTGCTTAAGGCCGGTGGCTTGAGTGGTGGTTATAGATATGCAATGTCCCTTGTTGGTATGGACATTGGTAAGCCGAGGCCTCCCTACGAGGACCCAGACGAGAGGACTAAGGAATTCATTAGAAGTTCATTAATTTCACTCGGCCTCATTAAGCAATAAATTAGTGGGTTAGTCCAAGGCCCGCGTCAAGCGTTTCCTTAAACCTCCTCCACCAATTAATGTAGTCCTCGTAATCCTCAAACCTCCACTCCCTAGAACCAACCTCCCTAGCCATTGTTGAGACCACGTCCCTAGCCCTCTCACCCTCCCACGGTTTGGGCTCTGCGTTAGCCTTCCTGGAGTACTCAACGATCTCCCTATAGATGTCCTTATTGGGCGGCATACCCGTTACCTCAAGGTATAGCTTATCAAGGACGGGCTCGGCCCACCCCCTATGGAATCTACAAAGCCCTGCATCATCAATTAATGCCTCGGCAATGGCCCTACTAAGCGATGACTTTGCGAAGTCCTCGGGACCCATGAATGTTGGTGTGTAATTTGTCCAGTACCTGCCGAGTACGTACATTGGGGCAACCATGCCGGGGGCCCAGTATAGGTTTGGCGTCATGTAGCCATCATTCCCATAGACTACGTAAACCACCAAGTCCTTAAAGGACTTACCAACCCTTAAGACCCTGTCATGAAACATCTCATCAAGCTTCCTCGCGGCGACCCTAATCCCATTCTCAGCAATTATCCTAAGCACCTCACTGGACTTCTCAACGAAGCCCTTAATAACCTCCCTAGCCAGCCTCGCATTCCTCCCTGAGTCAACCTCTGGGTTAAACCTCATTGGATCAAACACGGGCTTATCACTAAGTCCAGCCTCCTCAGGCCTCAGCAATCCATGTTCAATTGAATCAAAGACCCAGGCAACCACATGCCCCATCTCGATTGCGTCAAGGCCGTACTGATCAATTAAATCAACGAGTGGCACAGCCTCCTCAAATACGTAATTACCGATGAATGGGCCCATGGCGTGGAACGGCTCATAATCCACCTTCTTACCGCGCCAAACCTTCTTACAAACAACTGAGCAACCGAAGTCACCACAGTTATACCAGCTCTTACTCTTAACAAAGACCTCGTCATTAAAGGGCTTCCAGAAAAGCCTCAGTATTGCCTCCACGTGTTGAATCCTCACCTCCCTGGGCAGGTATATGGATTTATAGCCAAAGAGCGGCAGCAACTCGCGGTAATGCGGGTAGTTAACGCCGAAGGTACCTCCAGTACCCATGCTCGGGTCAAACCTATACTTAATGGTCTTCTCATCCATAACCTGCCTAAAGGGCTTCTTGAAGGACTCAATCATTACCTTATTAATGAACTCCATGTCATTGACCCTGGCGTACCTCGCCTTATACGTACCGCCAGCCACGATACCAACCACGTTGTGGCCCATGGCAAGGGCTGTGCCAGGACCACCCCTGGCGGCGAAGTCCTCAGCGCCAGGCCTAAACTCACCCTTCACCGGGTTAACATCGATAGACACCAACGCGCCATTATACGTGCTCAGTGCGGCAGGCCCCACAACCACGGCCCTGGCATTATACTTAACGAAGAAGTCCCTATATGTGTCTAGTAGGTACTTCGTGAAGGCGTAGGCGCCGTGGTAATTACTGTAATCAAAGACTGGGTCGATAGTCTTCAATTCAACACCATCACTCGACAGGAAGATCACCGTCGGTCTTCTCGCCCTGCCCGTTATCACCACCGCGTCTATGCCCGCCCCCATGAACTTATACGCTGCGCCGCCCAGGGCAGCCACGTGAAGTGTCCTCGTCATTGGGCTCTTAAATACCGCTATTAATCTGTGGAAGCCCGGCATTCTACCGCCAACGAATGGGCCCATACCAATTACAAACGGCACGCTTGGGTCAAGTGGGTCCAGGCTCCAGGTCCTTGCCTCATTATGTATCCTAACGCCCAGCGTCACTGGTCCTTGCGCAGCTACATCCTCAACCCTCCAGGAATTCGCATTAAGGTCCACTTTAAGTATCTTCACGCGTATTTCGTCTCCAAACCCAATAATAGGCTTTCTTGAGTAATCTGTGAATAGGTAATACCTACTTAGTATGGGTATTCAGAGAAATACTTATTAACCCATTACACCCAGTTATACTCAGTAGACCTAGCATGAGGATCAAGGAATTGATTAGGGACGGTGTCATATCCTGCAGATCCACCGACCCAATAACCTGTGCTGTCGCGAAAATGTACATGCATAATGTTGGTAGTGTCCTCGTAATTGATGAGGATGAGAAGCCCGTTGGAATATTTACCGAGAGGGACTTGGTCAGGATTGTGGCTGAGGGTATTAGTCTTGACACGCCATTAATGAAGGTTATGAGCAGGAAACTAATAACTGCGAACACCTCTGAATCTGTGATTTCAGCTGCAATGAAGATGATTGAGAACAACATAAGGCATTTACCGGTTGTTGAGGAGGGTAGGGCAGTCGGTATGGTGAGCATTAGGGACTTAGTAAGGGCATTAATGGCACAGGAACTATCCTATCCATGAATTAAATCCTAAACCGAATAATAAAATAACTCCATTGAGGTTAACAATGATTCATCACATTCAGGATGGGGTTAATGTTAAGGAAAAGGCATGATAATTTTAAGGAAGGGAGTTAAACGCAACGCACTGCATTACGCAGCCTTATACTTCCCATCAGTCTTTACTACCTTACCATCCTTTATCAGTCTCGTGAGCTGAGCCTTAACCACGTTAATCCTCTCCTCACCAACTGCCTTGGCGATCTCCTCAGCGGTGAATTCCTTACCCTTGTTGCTCGTGAGGTAATCAAGTATCTTCTTCTTTATTCCCTCGACCATACAATGTAAATACTACTTCTTTAGGTTATAAAGGTATTGCCTTTATGTTTGTGAAGTATCAACCGTAATTTGCCAGGGCAATTAATGATATAATTAAATACACGAGCATTACTAATTCCTGACTTATTCCCTGAGCAGCATCCTTAGTTCTCCATAATTTCAGCACCTAATTTATTGCCAATTTTAAGAAAATTAACATTATTACTCACCTGTAGAAAGAGTTTCCAATTCTTAAATTACCATAGGCAACAACCTATTATATTAGTTCCCACATTACCCCTTAGTAATGAGTAGGTTTAGGGCATATTATGATGATGGAATTGTGATTGAATATGAAAATAACCGTTTCATAATCGACCCATTAAGGAAGCCCAGCAGGCCCTTCAGCGCCGTATTAATAACCCATGGGCATAGGGATCACGTAAACCCAAGGGCTCTTCGTAACGTCTCACCCATAATAATGAGTGGTGAGACCGTCGCCATAATTAGGGCGCGTGATGGTGATTATCTTAGGCATATCGCGGTTAGTCCAGGGTCTAGGCTCATTATTAATGATGTATTGATTGAATCCTTTAACGCCGGTCATGTTGTTGGTAGTCTATCCTACGTACTTGACTTTGGTGATCTGAGGGTTGGTGTTACGGGGGACTTTAATGTGGAATCATCAATACTGCTTGATGGCGCCAAGGGGCTTAATGTTGATGTGTTGATAATGGAGGCAACGTATGGTGACCCAGACTACGTATTTCCAAGTAGGCATGAGATTTATAATGAGTTAATGGCTATCGCTGAGGATGGCATTAGGGATGGCATTACAGTATTCATGGGTCAACCGCTTGGTCGTGGCCAAGAACTCACGGCATTGCTTAAGGATTACCCAATCTATGTGGAGCCCAGTATTAAGGTGATTAACAATGCCCTGGGCCTGAGACATGGTGCCGTGGCTAGTGGCCTACCGCCTGCTGGTTCCGTACTTATCACGGGTGTTCCTAGGGATATTACGCAATTCATTAAGATCCTAAGGAGTAAGTATGGGAGTGTTAGGATTACCGCATTAAGTGGTATGTATGCTAAGCAGTCAAGGGTCGCCCGATTAAAGCAGCTTGGCGTGGATGCGATACCACTTAGTAGTCATGCGGACTTCCCAGGGCTAGTGGACTTCGTACTTAGTAGCGGGGCTGAGTTCGTGTATACTGTTTATGGAAATGCCGCAAAGTTCGCGAAGTACCTGAGGAATGAGTTAAATATCATGGCTAGACCACTGCCTAGTCATAGCCAGTTAACCATGGATTACTTCCTATGACATTATAATGCTTAAATTAATGAATAGTACATACACATTAATGAGGTCCATAATAACGTTACTCACGGATTTCGGCTATGAATCCTACTTCGTACCATCAATGAAGGGCGTAATACTCAGCCTAAACCCCAATGCCGTAATAATCGACATAACCCACGCAATACCTCAATTCAATGTGTATAAGGCGGCCTTCACGCTGTGGGCTTCATATAAGTACTTCCCCAGGGGCACGATTCATGTGGTTGTTGTTGATCCGGGGGTTGGTACGTTAAGGAGGGCCATAGCCGTTAAAACGAGGAATTACTACTTCGTCGGGCCTGACAATGGCGTGTTAATGATGGCTGCGGAGGATGACGGTATAGTCGAGATCAGGGCAATCGAGAATAGGGAGTTCATGAGACCTGTGGTATCGAGTACGTTCCACGGTCGCGACGTGTTCGCTCCCGTAGCCGCGTATTTAAGCCTTGGACTTGACATATCACTACTGGGGCCTAGGGTTACGGACCCCGTCAGGCTTCAGGGCATTACGAGTAGGGTTTCCAGGGGCTTTGCTAATTCAGCCATTGTTTACATTGATCACTTCGGTAATGCGTACACGGGCATTAGGGAGGGTGAGCTTAAGATTCTTGGTCTTGAGTATGGAGATGAGCTGCGCGTTGTGATACCGAGGAGGAATGTTGACCTGAGGGTTAGGTTCCTAAGGAGTTATGGTTATGCCAATGAGGGTGAGGCATTGGCGCTCATTAATAGTGAGGGCTTCCTCGAACTATCAATAAATAGGGGCAGTTTTGCGCAGAGGTTTGGTGTTGAGGAGGGCGATGAGGTCGAGATCTCCGTCATTAAATGAGCATATTACTTGATGCGTAATTAAGGAGTTCCCTGAAGTTCTTTGTTAGTGTCGCATCATCAACTATGTATTGCCTAGGCACCTTACCATTAACTACCTTAACGCCCTCCATCTCCAATAACTTGAATTTAACATTAACATCACCTGCCGAGTAGCCGCCCAATGAACCATCGCTCTTAATAACTCTATGGCATGGGACGATCACGGGAAGCCTATTGGCGCTGGCTAGTTTACCAACGGCCCTGGGGCTGGTATTCAGTAACTTGGCTAATTGGGCGTAGGTGGCGACTCTACCCCTTGGTATTGAGAGCATGGCCACCTGAGCCAATCCAAGGAGGCCTGGGCTCAGTTCTAAGTACTTAATTATCTCCCGTGGCTCCACCAACCCCATTATGTACTTGAGTAATACCTCGCTAACATGGCCTACGGTGCTTTCCCGAATTCCATCAACCCCAACCCTAACCTTAACCTCCCGAATCTTATCACCATAAATACACACCTCCAGGGCGCCAACATCCTTAAGAAGCAATGTTATGCAACGCATTTTAATTTCAATTATTTAGGAGACCTTAAAAACCCTGTTCTGAGATGCGGCTGTGGTTGTTAAGGTTAAGTTGGTTGGTGTTTTGAGGGCATTATCCCTAGGTAAGGAATACATAGAGCTTAATGGCGTTACTACGGTGAGGGAGGTCATTAATGGGCTTAGGTCAGTAAATGAGAAGTTATTTAAGAGGGTTTTTGACTCATCGAGAGGTGAGTTGGCGCCTGATATCTATGTAGCCGTTAATGATGTTGACATAAGATTGCTCAAGGGGCTCGATACACCAGTTAGGGACGGCGATGAAGTTTTAATATTGGCCTACATCCACGGTGGTTAGCGGTAATGAGTTACTTAATTAGGTTGAGTAGTGATATTGGTGAATTGAGGATTTGGGTTGCCACGGTAATACTAACGAGACCCATTAACGATGAGATAGTAAGTAGGATTAAATCGATGGTGAGTGAATGCCCCAATTCGTTGATAACGATCGTGCCAGCCAATAAGGTGTTAAGTCCATGGCACATGATATATCCCGCATACCTAAGCCTCAGGGATTCCCTAAGGGGCTTTTCGAGGTTTAGGGATCCTGGTCTTGGGGCATTAACCTACATGGTCGGCACAACACAGTTAAAGAGGGGGTTAAGCATTATGAATCCTGTTGGTAATGCTCAATTATCAATCATCATAATGGGCGTGAATGACTGCGTGCGTGAGTTAGTGAGTAAGGTGGTTGATGTACTTAGGGATTCCATTGAGGATTTAGTGATCGGTGTTGGTTGTCATAAGGCTTACGATGGGCTGTTTAAGTCCATTGATGACTTTATGACTGCGTTAATTAGTAGGTACATTAGTGAGTTCACGTGATTGCGGCAATTCTTGCAGTTAATAATTTATAATTCCGGCGGGGTTCAGGGAGTTAATGGATAGGTTATTCTATACCGCGAGGGATGAGGAGATAATTAATGGTGAGGCCACGGACATTTACTTCATGAGGATCGTTGAGGTTCTTAAGGCGGCGGGCCTTGATAAGGTTAAGGTTAGGGCTGAGTTTCACGTGGTTAACCTACCGAGGAATTACAAGTGGGCTGTGTTTGCCGGTTTAAAGGAGGTCGTCAATATCGCAGTGACTAAGGAGTTGCCAATAACCATATACGCAATGCCTGAGGGCACGTTGTTCAAGGCTAATGAGCCTATAATGGTTGTTGAGGGTAATTACGTGGACTTCGCCGTCTATGAAACAACATTCCTGGGGATACTTAGGCATTATAGTTCAGTGGCCAGTAAGGCTGCTAGGATTAAGAAGTTGGCTGGTAATAAGTCATGCATATTCTTCGGCGCCAGGGTTGTGCACCCAGCAATACAGCCAATGGTTGATAGGGCATCCTACATAGGTGGTTGTGACGGTGTCGCAGGTGTGATAGGGGCTAGGTTAATAGGCATTAGGCCAAGTGGTACAATGCCCCATGCATTAATGATCGTGTTTAGGCACGCGAGTGGTGACCACACGCTCGCCTGGGCCTGGTTTGATAAGGTAATGCCCAGTGACGTGCCGAGGATTGTGCTCGTGGATACGTTCTTTGATGAGCGCGAGGAATCTATGATGGCCGCCAAATTACTTGGGGATAGGCTATACGGCGTTAGGTTAGATACACCAAGCAGTAGGCGTGGCAATATGGAGGCCATTGCCCGTGAGGTTAGGTGGACCCTGGACCTGGCCGGTTATAGGAATGTGAAGATTCTCATTAGTGGTGGTGTTGATGAGGATGATGTGGTTAGGCTCAGGGATGTTGCCGACATGTTTGGCGTTGGTACATCGATAGCCTTCCCACCTAGTGTTGACATCAGTATGGACATTGTGGAGGCTTATGACGAGAAGAGTGGGCGTTGGGTGCCGATAACGAAGCGCGGCAAGCTACCTGGCTTTAAGCAGGTCTATAGGTGCAGGGGTACTTTAGATGACCAGGTGGTTCCGTGGGGCGTGGAACCGGCGCCATGCCCAGACGGCTCTAAGCCCGTGCCTTTACTCAGGAAGTTTGTTGATAATGGGAGAGCCGTCGAGTCAATACCCAGCGATCAGGAGATTAGGAATTACGTACTTGAGCAGTTAAAGTATGCCGAGATCTAGTTGTTGGCATGTATTTAAGAATTGAAAATAAGTAATGATGCGGGGAATAACGAGGTAATTAATGTGTTAAAGAAAGGGTTATTTTCTATTTTTAAGGAAAATCATTATTAAGCTTACAATTCCTCCTCCCACTCCTCCTCAAATTCCTCCCACTCTTCCTCCTCCTCACCTTCCCACTCCTCCTCTTCCATGACTAGTTTGTTCATGCTCGATCATTGATGACTTAAAAGAATTCTTAAAAAGCATTACCTACCTGCTTAACCCATTATTCATTATCCTCACCTATATTGCCATGCCCATAACCAACCCGCCCCAATCCCTAGCACTTTTCGTGAGGTAGGTGTGGTTTATAAATGGTTAAGGTAATGAATAGTGGGGTTTAATGTGGATTTCAATTTAGTCGTGTCCACAGGAAGGAGGTTAGAAGGTAGGTGCGCCGATGAGCTTAAATACATAGGCGACCTGGTCGGTATGAGGATTGCCCAGACATCATTCACTGGATTTGACGGGTTAATAACGGGTTACGTTGACGGAGACCCTGTGGAATTCACTAGGAGGTTGAGGGAGCTCGTTAGTAGTGGCCGTTATGTACCTCGCTTCGTACTTAAGGTCGTGCCTATAATGAGGACTGTGAAGACTGACATTGAGGAGATTAGTAAGGCTGCGGTTGAGTTGGCGAGTAGGTATTTGGGCCCTAACGAGACCTATAAGGTTGAGGTTAGGAAGAGGGGTGTTGACCTGGATAGGAGGGATGTGATTGATTCAATAGCGTCTAGGATAAGTAATAAGGTTAAGCTTGAGAATCCGGATAAGGTTATTCAAGTGGAGATATTCCCATCGAGGACTGGGGTAAGTATTATTAGGGAGGATGATGTTTTCTCGCTCATGAAGATCAATGTAAATACTCAACAAGGTAATGCGTAATTCATTAATCAATTAACCATAATCCTTTAATTACTCCACGGTACCTCAAGTTGATGGAGGTAACAGTCATTGGAACTGGCAGGATGGGTAGTGCATTAGTTAGGAGGTTGGCTAGTCAGGGCTTTGATGTTTATGCCTGGAATAGAACTAGGGATAAGTTAAAGAACTTACCTGCCAAGGCAATTGACGACATTTCACAGGCTAGGGGAGTTACCTTTATATTCGTCTCTGATGATGAGGCGTTGAACGCCGTTAAGGGCGTTGGCGGTGATGTGATTGTGCTATCAGGTACCTACAGTGTTGGTGCCGTTACCGCATTTAACATTAGGTTCACGAGTATGGGCAAGGGATTACTCGCAGCGCCTGTGGTTGGTGGTCCAGGGGATGTTGAGAATGGCACTGCGATATACCTAGTCGGTGGGCCCGAAGCCACGTACCAAAGGGTTAGGGAGGTATTTGATAAGTTGGGTACCGTGATTAGGTTGCCAACGGTTGAGTCGGCGATGGCGCTCAAACTAGCCTATAACGCGTTCCTAATAGGCACGATGGCGCTACTCGGTGAGTACGTAGTGCTTGGCAGGACGTACGGCGTCGATGATGATACACTAAAGGCGCTGTTAACTAAGACCGTGTTTAGGGACGTGGCTGAGAAATACCTCGATAGAATGCTCAGGCCTAAATCACCGCCGTCATTCACGCTGGCCCTGGCCGCTAAGGACGTGCATTACGCCGTTAAGTCTGCGGGTGATGCTAAGACACCATTGGTTATTTCCTCAGCCGTTAAGTCACTGTATGAGTTGCTGGCTACCCTTGGCTTTGGTAATGAGGATTACGTTAGGGCTGGGCTACTCGAGCTTATTGGCGGTTTAAGGGAAAAATAATGCTTATTAAGTCCACAGTTTAATCGTGCGTGATGAGCGAGAGCGCCAAGGTTGAGGTTGAGAGGGTTTACGTAATTAACCTTAGGAGGACTAGGGAGGTTTCAAGGACAAAGAGGTCTCCATACGCCGTAAGGTTGATTAGGAAGTTCGTTGCTAGGCACATGAAGGTTGACCCCGAGAAGGTTAAGATTGATAATAGTGTTAATGAGTATGTTTGGTCTAGGGGTATTGAGAAGCCTCCGAGGAGGATTGAGGTGAAGGTAACTAAGTATAGTGATGGTACCGTTAAAGTCACGTTAAACGTACCGGAGAAAGCCGAGGAGAAGGCTGAGTCGAAGTAATTAACCTTAACTAGCGATTCCTGAATTAGCCGATTCTTTTTAAAGGGCTTTTTATCCCTCATTAACGTGGTCAGTAATAGGACGTTGCAGTTAATGTCTAGACTCTTCACAGCAGCGCTTTACCTGGCCATCTCCCTAATAGCATTTGTGATTGACTTCCCATTCTACCCAGTCCCAGTTGCGCTACTCATTATTGCGGTGACCACGGCACTGGCCTACTCAGGGCATGTTAAGCTTGGCTTTGCAATAATGACCATACTCCTAATACCCGCATTACTCTATGTTTATAAATACGCAGCCCTCGGCGTCCTACTCCTCATATTAATCCTCCTAATTCTAATCAGGGTCTTTGATTGGCTGGGTGTTGGCGTTGGTATGCTTGCCTGGGAATTCTCGATAATGCCGAACCCACTCTACGTCCTATCAGTACCCTTAATACTAACATCACCAAGCCTCACGATTGGAGTTACGAAGAGGGTTACGCCACTTAAGTCATTGATAACGTTCTTAATACTGTACATACCAACGCTACTACTGCTTAACGCTAATAATGCCGTTACTCCCTGGTTTGGCTATGTAAGCATGAGCCTATCGCCATTGCAGTCATTAACTGCAGGTTCGATAATGACTGCCCTGGGTAGTATGGATGTGGGGCTTTATGGTTTATCCCAGGCGATTAGTAGGGTCTTTACCTGGGCTAGCACCTATGTGTTACCGCCGATAATGGCGTTGGCTGCCTATATTGCATATGTCGTATCAAGTAAGTTGAGGTCGCATGACAATAAGGTGGTTAGATTCCTCGCGCCCGCCGTTGGTACGATGATAGCCTACGCATTGATGACATACCTATTATTCTATATGAATCCATACTTTGGGCTTTATCAGGGTATTGACGTTAATACGCTAATGCAGGGGTTACTACCTGCCCTAGTTATCAGCCTCGTCATACTACCATTAATAATGCACTTTAGGCTCGTTGAGATTAAGTTTGAGCAGGAGGAGAAGCAGTCAATGATCGCCCTTGAGCGTGGTTACCAATTAATCCTCAATAAGGATGAACTGAAGTCACTTGCCAATGAGTGGGACAGCGTGATTGGGCTCGATGATATTAAGAATGAGATAGAGACCTCGGTCATAACGCCACTTAAGGATGTTAAACTATCCCAGAAGTACGGACTAATGCCGATACATGGAGTCCTTCTATTCGGCCCTCCAGGTGTTGGTAAGACTATGCTCGCGAGGGCCATAGCGGGCAGGTTAGGTTGGACGACAATAATAATGAACCTTGGTGAATTGCTCAGTAAGTACTATGGCGAGAGCGAGAACAGGCTGACCGAGCTCTTCAAGGTCGCTAGGAACTATGCGCCATCAGTAATAATAATTGATGAGTTTGATGCCATTGGTAAGGCTAGGACTAGGTACGTGAGTGATGACGTCACACCTAGGCTACTGAATATCTTGCTCAGTGAGATGGATGGAATAACCAAGAGTAACGAGAATATCCTAGTGATTGGGACAACCAATCAGCCCGACCTTTTAGACCCGGCATTGCTTAGGCCTGGTAGGTTTGACAAGGTCATCTACGTGCCACCGCCCAATGAGGAGACCAGGGCTAGGATGTTTGAGGCAATGCTTAAGGATAAGCCCATTCAGGGGCCAATTGATTATGCGAAGCTTGCTAAGATGACCGATAGGTTCACGGGCGCGGATATAATGAATGTGGTTAGGACGGCCGTGCTTGAGTCATTGAAGGAGGGTAAGCCCATAACCCAGGGAAAGCTTGAGGAGATAATCAATAGGTATAAGCCGAGCCTCACCTATGACCTGCTTGAGAAGTATGAGGCCTTTAGGCTTCAGTACAGTAGGTTGAGGACTTATGGTAAGGCCCAGGTTGGTATTCCAGAGGTTACTTGGAATGATGTTGGTGATCTTGAGGAGGTTAAGGAGGTCATTAATAAGTACGTGGTTGCCACAATGCAGAGGAGGGATATACTCGAGAAGTTGGGTATTGAGCCTATACACGGAATACTCCTCTTTGGCCCTCCGGGTGTTGGTAAGACCCTAGTTGCGAAGGCGACGGCTAATATGCTTAAGGCAAACTTCATAGAGCTTAATGGCGCCGAGCTAGCTAGGGTAGGCCCTGAGAGGGCTGCTGCCGTTGTTAAGGACGTATTTAATATGGCCCGTGACAACGCCCCAGCCATAATATTCATTGACGAAATAGACTCGGTGGCACCACCTAGAGATTCACCAACAGGCAGTGTTTGGTCTAACGTCATTGCCCAACTACTGACTGAGATGGATGGCCTGAGGGGTTTAAATAACGTCATTGTTATAGCAGCTACGAATAGGCCCTGGTTCATTGACCCAGCGCTGCTTAGGCCTGGTAGGTTTGACAAGGTAATTTATATACCACCACCGAATAGGGATGCCAGGCGTGAGATAATTAAAATACACATTAGAAATGCCGAGGTTGAGGAGGGCGTGATTGACTGGGTCGCCGAAGTTACTGAGGGCTATAGTGGTGCTGATCTGGCTGCCTTAGTTAGGGAGGCCAAGATGAGGGCTTTGGACAGGGTGTTGAGTGGTGATAATAAGGTTAGGATAACTAGGGAGGATTTCGAGTACGCACTTAGTAAGGTTCGTCCATCACTGAGTAGGGAGTTGCTTAGTCAGTATGAGGACTTTGTGAGGAGGGTTAACCTGATGGTTTAATTGGTTTTATCTTCTAAGGAGATTATTGTGGGCTTAGTAATTTAAAGGCGCCTTTTCACAGTTTTGTCATGAGTCAAAAACCTGAAGCATTGAAGAATGTAATCGAGGAAGTTACGAAATTGGTAAAGGAGGGGTATTCCCTAACCGGCATTGTGAAGGAGGTTACTGAGGCGATTAATAAGGACGTTGGCTTGAGCAAGGTAATATTCAATGAGATAAAGGAGTCAATGGTTAAGATAAGCCCCGGCAACGTGCCTGTAGGCCTATTCACGCAATGCGCACTAATACCCAGTTATTACCTGACCGGTAAGACTCCAAGCATTGATTGGGGCGACGTGACAATGCACCTACTGGGTAAGATGATACACAGCCTAGCCATTGCCGAGATAAAGAACAGGCTTGGTAGCAAATGCATAGAGGGTGTTGAGGTCATGTATACGTACAATGCCTGGACAATGAGGGGTAAGCCGGACCTTGACTGTGGTAATTACTATCTTGAGTTTAAGACGATAATGGGTAGGGTTACGAAGGCCAGGTTATTCCACGACATGATACAGGCGGGTTTCTACTCGGCGGCGGGTAATAAAAATACATACATACTTTACCTAGTACTTAGCGATGGTGTGTTGCGCAATATAGTGCCTATCGAGATCATACCGGAGGTTGGTTACCCAGTTATTTATGCCTTTAAGCTTTGGGTAAAGGCCGTGGAGGGTGGTGATATCGGGGCATTAACGGTTAAGACGACGTCATGCAAGGTGTGTAGATTTAGGAACATATGTATAATGAGAACTAGGAATCCGCATGAGGTGTTCCTACCAGGTAAGGAATTGCTTGATAATTATCTCGACTACGTAAAGCACGAGGTTTCTAAGGCGGGGGTTAAGGTGGTTGGTTGATGAGCCTCGAGGAAATAACAGACCTGGCAAATTACCTACTGAATAGGTTGCAGCTTAGGGATACCCACTTCGTAACGTCGATAGCCAGGTGCTCATTGCTCTCGCTGAGGAGGGACGTTAGTATAATGGACGAGGCTTACAGTGAGTATTTGCCGAGGGTATTGACAGTATGTGCCACGGAGAAGCATGTAATTAGGGTTGAGGATGTGACTATCGAATTACCAAGGCTCCTTAGGTGTGGTGATTCATTAGTATTGCCAAAGCTCATGCTCCTTAAGGACAACGTCAGGTCTCACATAGTTGAGGCATTGCTGGTGGCTGCGCTGCTTAATACCGAGATTCAATTGCACTATTTATCTAAGAACATAAGTGGTGATATTGAGGAGGGTTTATCAATAACTATAAAGCCCGAGTGGGGTAAGGAGTTGCTCAATGCTGTCATTAATTCATTAAGGAACAAGGAGGTTGGCGTTAAGACTATTAGTTGTGCCATATGCCCATTAAGGGATGTGTGTCCATTCAGTAAATTGGGCGATAAGGTGGTACTACCTGATGAAACCGTGAAGATCGTCGATGAGCTTTACGGCCAGTTAATTACGGAACCAGTAATTATGCAGGAGGAACGTGGTGCGGGGACCTTGACGCCGCCAAGCACGTTGGATAGGGAGGGTATTAGGAATTACTTGAGGCAGGTGGCCAATTGGGCGCGTTCTCATGGTAGGACGTGGGTTAGCGTGGCTGTTGGTAAGTGCCCAGTGTGTGGTAGGGAGGGTACACTGGTGATTAGGATAACGAGTGGTGGTGAGAAGGTTGTCTATAGGCATGGTTCCTCAACCTGCACTGTGGGTACCATAGATGAGTCAGCGGATAAGATAGGCATTGATAGGTTTTTAGAGATTGAGGGCATTGGGTCAGGAAATAAGTGATTGATCTGTTAGGAGTGTATTAATTGTTATAAGGCGGTTATTTAGGTACTTATTAATGACGTTGAGGGTTGGTATTGTAGATACTACCTTTGCTAGGGTTGATATGGCAAGGTACGCAATTGAGGAGTTGAGGAATAATGACCCATCCGTAGTGATAGAGAGAATAACAGTGCCAGGCTTTAAGAATACTCCCTGGGCCGCCAAGCAACTCATTAATAGGGGTGTTGATGCGGTCATGGTGTTTGGTTGGATTGGACCGAGCCTAACGGATAAGATAACCTATGCCGTGGCTTCCATGGGCCTCATAATGCTTCAGATTGAGTATGATAAGCCGATAATTGACGTGACGGTTCACGAGGACGAGGCACGTGATGAGAGGGAATTATTTGATATAGCCGTTGACAGGTCTAGGAAGCACGCTAGAAACCTCATACTGATGCTCAGGGGCGAGTTGACGAAGTGGGCTGGCATGGGCCTTAGGCAGGGTCGTCCAGACGTTGGGCCAATCATTAGGTAAAAGCTTTATTAAATGCCGTGTGAATGTCTCGTTGTGAGTTCATCGATTGAGCTTGTAGGGAAGGTATTCAATGAGTTGATGAGCGTTAATTTACTTATTAGCGTTAAGGATAGGAAGAACCCATTGGTTTCTGAGTACGTAATTAAGTATGGCAATAAATGCCCCAACATTACCAGCATTGATGAGGACATAAACATGGATAGGGAATTGACCTGGTACCAAGTATTGACTAACGGCATTGGCCTAAAGCTTAGTATAAATAGGATAGGCGTAAGTTTGGGTTCCAGTGATGGGTCCATAAGAATTACATTAAGGCTTATGAACGGTGATAGGTTAAAGTCATCTGAGGAATTCATAATGACCTGCGGTGAGGTTAAGGACTCCATTTACGGCAAATCAATCGTGGATTTATTCATCAACCTTGATGTCATCTCAAGGGTTTTAAATACCGTGAAAGAAAGGAGAAAGCTAAGTGATAATTACATCGATGAGTTATTGAAATTCTTAAGTAATGCTAAGTCTAGGGTTGAGCAGGACATAAGGAGGTTGGTTAGTGCCTATCAGTGGTTTGAGGAGTGATAGGTTATGGTTAGGAAAATGATATTATTCCTCGAGATGCATCAACCAAGGAGGTTGAGGTATGGTGTTCTTGATAAGTTGTGTGATTTAAGGGGTGATGAGGTTAATGAGTCGACGATAACCTCAATAATTTTTAATGACGAGGTGAATAGGGAAATATTGAATAGGGTTGCGGATAGATCGTACATTCCAACCCTCGAGTTGATGAAGGATTTGGGCAATGATGGTTTTAGAGCAGCCATATCAATATCTGGCTCGTTAATTGATCAGCTATTGATGTGGAGACCTGAGGTTATTGACCTGTTGAAGGAGTTGGTGAAGAGGGATGTTATTGAGTTGGTTACTGAGCCTTATCATCATTCTCTGGCGTCATTCGTTAGTGGGGATTTATTTCTTGAGGAGTTGAGGGATCATGTGGAGATGAATAAGTCATTATTTGGTCAGACGCCCATTGTCTTTGAGAATACGGAATTCCTTTATAGGAATGATTGGGGCATCCTGATGGAGAAGGCCGGCGCTTCGGTGGTCCTCACGGAAGGGGTTGATTGGGTACTTGGTTGGAGAAGCCCAACTTATCTCTATGGCGCACCTAATTCGAGGATAAAGCTATTACTTAGGCATTACAGGTTGTCCGACGATATAGGCTTTAGATTTAGTAATAGGTCCTGGGACCAATGGCCATTAACTGCCGATAAATACATGGCCTGGGTTAGGGCGACACCTGGAGACTTCGTACTGGTGGGCTTGGACTTCGAAACGTTTGGCGAACATCACTGGCGTGAGAGCGGGATCTTCGAGTTCCTCGCATGGCTCCCTAAGGAGGCGCGTAGGGCGGATGTCGAGTTCGTGCATCCATCATCACTGGCAAATGAGGAGCCCATTGATTATTTGGACATACCATCGGTGATATCCTGGGCTGACGTCGAGAAAGATGGCAGCGCATGGCAGGGAAATGATCTCCAGAGGATTGCACTTAATCACGTGGTTTCCATAGGCAATTTAATGAGGTCCCATGGCCTTGAAAAGACGTGGAAGTACTTATTAACGAGTGATCATTATTACTACATGTCCATGAAGCATGGACCAAGTGGTGAGGTTCATAGCTATTTCAATCCCTATAACTCGGCACTTGCTGCATTCAGGGCTATTGAGGATGTCGTAGTAGGCATTACCTGCGCCCTTGCTAATGTGGGAATGAAGAGGGTTAAGTCTCGTGCAGTTAAGTAAGCCATGT